>JBBSVP010000107.1:0-2866 GCA_038046745.1 Candidatus Hydrothermarchaeota archaeon | reverse complement strand
CGTAGGCGTACTTCCTGGTATCCTCCAGGCTCAGGCCCTCCTTGAAGAGGAACTTCTCATCGTCCGTCAGCTGGAAGATGAGCTTGGCGCCGAAGGCCTCCTGGAGCCACCGGGTGAAGAGCCAGGGCATGAGGTGGCCCAGGTGCGTATCCCCGGAAGGCCCCCTCCCGGTGTAGAGGACGAATGGATTGCCCTTCTCGTACTCGCTCAGGACCCAGTTGAGGGACCGATGGGAGTAGAAGATCCCCCTCCTGAGCATGGGGTGGAGGCCGCCGGCCATGCGTGTGATGCGCTCCAAGAGCTCCTCGTCGATCTTCTGGGTGCCGAACCTCTCCACCAGCTTCTCGTAGTCCACATCCCCAGAGACCTCCCAGGGGGTGACGACGAACTCCTCGGGCATGGTCTCTCTATGGGACGGATGGCTTAAATAGCTTTACGGACCGCCAGCTCCATCCTCCGGTGCCTGTTCCTGCATGGGTTGCCGGAGGAGTAGAAGAACTCCGCCCTCTCGCCAACGGAGAAGAGGAGGCTGGAGAGGGTGGCGCGGGAGCCGTGCCGGCAGATGGAGGCTGGTCCCGAGTGCCTGGCGGAGAGGGCCATCATCTCGTCGGTGGTAACCGTCCCCCTGGCCTCCAGGTAGGTCTTGAGAAAGGCTCCCCTGGCCCTGGAGCTCTCCAGGAACGTGGAGCCCCGGAGGTGGCGGTGGTTGTTGGTGATGATCAGGTAGCTATTGCTCTCCTCCACATGGACCTCCCTCCCGAAGCTCTCGATCCAGTAAAGCCTCTCCATGTCCCCCAGGAGGTAGTTTGCCGAGCTGTACATCCCGCCCCGCAGCCTTGCGGTGAGGGTCTGGAGGGCCCCCTCCAAGGTCCTGGAGCTGGTGAGGACCTCCCTCAGGAGCTTCCCCCTGGAGAGCGGGCCCATGTAACCCAAAACATTGGTCAGCCCCCCGAAGATGCCTGTCCCGGTGGAGTAGCCGCACACGATGCCGTCGGACTTGTGATCGTAGATGGAGACGACCCCATCGATGACCCTGAGGTCGTCTGTCCGATACTCCTCTGGCATATCCCGGTTCTCCAGGAAGAGGACCCGGGAGGTTGCGTTGGGTCTGAGGATCGCTACGAGAGTGCACATGGGCCTCCCCACCCAGAGGCCTTTCCCTAACGTCTACACGCTTGGCAAAAGTATAATTAAGGGTGCCGCCAATCTGGAGCTGGAGGCATCATCTTGGACGTGAAGGTCTACGAGGCGAAGGGGATGGCGAAGATCGAGATCGACCACGATATCTGCGGGGGCTATGGAAATTGCCTGGTCGTGTGCCCCGCCCACGTCTTCGAGATCGTCGACGGGAAGTCCACAGCCCCCCACGTGGAGCGGTGCGTCCTCAGTTACCGCTGTGTGGAGAGTTGCCCCACGGATGCCATAAAGGTCATGGACCTCCGGAAGGAAAGTGATATAAAAAGGTGAGGAGAAGAGGCTACCGGAGGAAAGGGGGTGTAGCATGGCAGAGAAGGGAATGAAGGAGATAACCGCCAACCTCTATGACGCAGGGAGCGAGTTCGTTGTGGTGACCCGCCTACCAACCGTGTCCAAGGAGAAGATAGTCCTCAACGCCACCATGTTCGGCCTTGAGATCTGCGTGGAAGGGGAAAAGAACGTCTTCGAGTTCTGCAGGTTCATCACCTTCCCGGAGGTCGTGGAGCCGGAGAAGATAGTGGCCACGAAGTCCGAGGAGGGGGTCCTGGAGGTGCGGGTCCCGAAGAAGACCCCTCTCAAGGCGGTGAAGATGTACAGGGTCTACGTGACCTAGGGGGTTTCCATGTCTATCGAGAAGGAGGAGATTGGGAGATACGTGAGGCGGGATGTAGCCTGGGTGGACGGAAATACGAGCCTGAGGGAGGCCATCATCAGGATGGCGGCCAGGGACTTTGATGCGGTCCTGGTGCGGGAGAAAGGGGGGGTGGCCGGGATCATAACCGATACAGATATCCTCAATCACGTCGCCGCCGGGAAAGACCTGGACAAGGTCAAGGCCCGGGAGTTCATGTCCCGGTGCGAGCTCAAGGGCACCTCCCCGTGCTCCCAGCTGAGCGAGGACGAGACGGTGGCCAATGCCATCAAGGTCATGGCCGGCGAGGGCAAGCACCACATCATCGTCTGGGATGCCGAGGGGAGGCCCATAGGGGTCCTCTCCTCCAGAGGGCTGATAAAGGCTCTCCGGGAAGTGGCTGGGGTCTGCTGAGGATAATTATTTATCCAGCGAGCCCCTCTCCACCCATTGATGGGGTATCAGGAGACCGTAGCCCGCTTGGCCGTAGACCTGGCCCAAGAGATAGGCGCTACGGCGCTTCTGGTCCTCACAGAGACGGGCGCCTCCTATGACCTCGTCCTGGCCCACAAGCCCAAGATACCCATCATCGCGGCCTCGGTGGATGAGGAGACCTTCCAGCAGTTGGTGAAGAAGGCCATGATAAATACCCTGGACATAGAGTTCCTGGACCTGGAGGAGAGGGCCGAGCTGGTGGGCGGGGAGAGGGATCCCAAGCTCTACGCCTTGAAACTGATGACCCGGGGCGGGAGATCCCTCCAGGTGGAGGATGCAGTGGCCATAGCCATGAACAAGGGGATCCTAAGGGAGGGGGATCTGCTGGTGATCCTGGGCTCAACCCTCTCAGGAGAGGCGGATCAGGTCTCCATATACGAGGTCCGGAAGGACCGCCTGACCCTCACTCTCTTCGATCTCATCCGGGGCATGAATATAAAGCAAGAGGTCTTCGAGGCTGTCCTTAACATAGCCCTGGAGATAGGAAGAGAGGGTAGGGAGGGGAGGCTGATAGGTACTTCGTTCCTCCTGGGGGATGGCGAG
>JBBSVP010000106.1:1660-3481 GCA_038046745.1 Candidatus Hydrothermarchaeota archaeon | reverse complement strand
ATAGATCTTCTCCTGACATCCACGGTCATCTCTCCTTCATCTGCCGGGATTTATTTATATAGACCGTCAATCAATTGATGGTCGAAGGCTTAAATCTATCGAGGATTGACCTCTTGGGCGAGTTCCACGGGAGGGCGGAAAGGGGGATTGAAGATGGGACCTCTGGCCTTACTCCTCTTTCGCCTTACCGTAGGCCTCCACTAAATCAGCCCCAACGACCTTCCCGCTCTTGAAGGCCTTCACAGCCTCCTCGTGGATAGCCACAGCAATCCTCTTCTTCAGCTCGAGGTACCGCTCCGTTGCCATCATCTTGAACTCCCTGGGCCTGGGGAGGTCGATATCCACGATCTCGCGGACGGTCCCTGGGCGGGAGCTCATTATAACCACTTGGTCCCCAAGGAATATGGCCTCTTCCAGCTCCGCGGTGATGAAGAAGACCGTCATTTTCGTCTCTTCGTAGAGCCTAAGTAGATGCTCCTGCATGATCTCCCTGGTCATGGCATCGAGGCCCCTGAAAGGCTCATCCATGAGCATTATTTTGGGGTTGTTTATCAGAGCTCGAACGAGCTCCGCCCGCCGCTGCATACCCCCCGAGAGCTGGGCAGGGTACTTGGTCTCGAAGCCCTTCAGCCCCACCTTCTCGATGAGCTTCATGGCCATCCCTTCGGCCTCGGTCCTGCTCTTCCCCTGGACCATGGGGCCGAAGGTGGCGTTTCCCATGGTGGTCATCCACGGGAAGAGCGAGGTCTCCTGGAAGATGACGAGCCTGTCGAGGCAGGGGCCCCTTATGGGCACGCCGTCCAGGAGGACCTGGCCGCTGGTGGAGGGGTGATAGCCGGCCATGATATTGACCAGGGTAGTCTTTCCGCACCCCGAGGGGCCGACGAGGACCGTCAGCTTCCCCCTGGGTATCTTCAGATTGACGTCCTGGATCACTACCTTGTGGAGGCCCTCTGGGTCGTAGACGTGGCCGAGGTTCTTCAACTCCATCTCGCCGTATTGTACCTGATCCATGGGTATTTCACCTCGCTACTTGGCCAGCTCCCTCTCCCCGGCCTCGAAGGCCTTCTGGGCCTCCTCGTGGACCTCGTCGAGGACCTCCTGCTTCAGCTTCAGGTAACGATCCGTCGTCAGGACGCTGTAGTCCCTGGGCCTCGGGATGTCCACGTTTATCATCTTCTTCAGCTTTCCAGGCCTGGTGGTCATGACAAAGACCCTGTCGGCCAGGAAGATGGCCTCCTCCAGATCGTGGGTGATGAAGAACATCGTCTGCTTCCTCCCGGTCTTCTCGTAGAGCTCCAGGAGGTACTCCTGCATCAGCTGCTTGGTCATGGCATCGAGGGCCCTGAAGGGTTCGTCCAGGAGGAGGACCTTGGGCTCGTTGATGAGGGCCCTTATGATCTCGGCCCTCCTGAGCATGCCGCCGGAGAGCTGCTTCGGGTACTCGTTCTCGAAGCCGTTGAGACCCACGACCTCCAAGAGCTCCAGGGCCTTCTTCTTTGCGTCCTGCATGCTCATGGTCTTCTGGAACATGGGCCCCATGACGAGGTTATCGAGGACCGTCTTCCAGGGGAACATGGCCCCGTGCTGGAAGACTACGATCCTATCTGGGCCCGGTTTGAGGGTCGGGTCCTCAGTCGTCGCTATGGGCTTCCCGTCCAGCAGGACCCGGCCGCTGGTGACGTTGTCAAAGCCCGCGATGCAGTTGAGGAGGGTGGTCTTCCCGCAGCCGGATGGGCCTACGACGACCATGAACTCCCCCGGCTTGATATCGATGTTGCACTTCTCCAGGGCCACCACATGGACCCCTTCGGGGTCGTA
>JBBSVP010000106.1:0-1650 GCA_038046745.1 Candidatus Hydrothermarchaeota archaeon | reverse complement strand
ATATCTTCCCTACGTCCTGGATGGATATGGCCCCTGCCCCTTTGCCGGTCTCGGTCTTGGTCTCCATTTTTCTTACCTCAGAAGAGCCTTCTCCAGGGCGTCATGATGCTTCCCACGTACCTGAGGAGACCGCTGGAGAAGTAACCTGCGAGGCCTATGGATATCATGCCTACGATGATCACTGAGAAGACGCCCCCTATATAGGCGGACCAGGTCATGTATCCCATCCCTATCCCTCCGGCGATCATCTCCGCCGCCACCACCACCTCCCAGGTTATGCCTATCCCGATGGCCATGCCCGTGAGGATGGCGGGCGTAGCACCCGGTACCACCACGTACCTGAAGATATCCTTGGGCTGGGCGCCGAGGGAGAGGGCGGCCCTCTTCAGGTTCGGGTCTATGGACTGGACCCCCAGGATGGTGTTAACCACGATGCAGAAGAAGGCCCCGATGAAGGTGATGAAGGCGACGCTCTGCTCTGTCGTGGGGAAGAGGATGATGGACATGGGGATCCAGGCGATGGGGGGTATGGGCCTCAATGTCTCGAAGATCGGGAAGGTCATCTCGTTGAAGGTCCTGCTCCAGCCCATCAACAGCCCCAGAGGTACGCCCACCACGGCCGCTATCAGGAAGCCTAAGAAGACCCTGAAGAGGCTGATGCCCACGCTGAGATAGTACTTGGGGATATCTGGGAATATCTCCGTGATGACGGGCGGGAGCCCACTACCACTCGGCAATTTGATAGGCGTTCCTGTGAGGCCCAGCTGGTGGGCAAAGGCCTCTGCCACCTCCACGGGGGTTGGCAGACTCCCTATGAAGGGGGCCTGCAACGCCGAGAGGATGTACCAGAGGACGAAAAAACCCACTATCCCTATCGCCTTCTGCAGGGTGGTCTTGTTGAATATCCCTCTCTTGAGCTTCCGCACGTTCACCATCTCATCATCACCTTACCACGCCGCCCTCCAGGCCATGAGCCTGGACCCGACCTTCCTGACGAGGGCGCTGCTCGCATAGCCCAGGAAGCCTATAGTGAACATCCCGACGATTATCTGGGAGAATATGACCAGGGTATAACCCTCGTAGACCATGTAGCCGAGGCCGTACTCTCCCGCTATCATCTCGGCCCCGACGAGGGAGAACCACGCCAGACCCACGCCCAGGGTGAGACCGGCAAATATGGAAGGCATGGCCCCAGGTACAACGACATGCCGGAGGATGTCCCTTGGGGTGGCCCCCAGGCACTTGGCCGCCCTGTAATAGTTCGTCTCGATGGAATCCACACCCAGCATGGTATTGAGCACGGTGGCGAAGAATGAGGCCAGGAAGGTGACAAAGATTATACTTACGTTCTGAGATGCAAAGACGAGGATGGCCACTGGGACCCAGGCGATGGGGGGTATGGGCCTGAGCATCTCCACTATCGGGAAGGCAAAGTTGTTTATCGTCTTGTTCCAGCCCATGAGGATCCCCAGGGGGACCCCGAGGAGAGTGGCCAATGTGAAGGTGACGAAGATCCTCGAGAGGCTGTAATACATATGCCGGTAGTAGATGCCCGAGGTGGCGAAGAAGAAGAACTGCCTTACGGCCTCGATAGGGTTCGGGATCCTCTCGAAGCGCCAGACCTTGAACTGGACCAAGAGATACCAGATG
>JBBSVP010000105.1:0-9628 GCA_038046745.1 Candidatus Hydrothermarchaeota archaeon | reverse complement strand
GTCGCGAAATTCTTGTTCTCCACCATATTTGTACCCCTCATCCAATCCGTGAGCCGGACCCAGAAGATAGGGAAGGAGGGGCTGAGGTGGAAGTCGGACCAGGATCTCTCGGGCTTTATCCCGAAGTAGGCCACCTTCCCCTTCCCCTTCGACCAGACGGCCAGGACCGGGGATCCGTCTATCCCAGCGGTGGCGAGGGTTATGGAACCCTCCCTGGCCTCTGCCAGGAGGTATTTTGTGGTCACGCCCTGCAGGTCCAGATCCAGGGTGAGTTCGTTGACGGTCCGGACCTCCATCTTCCCCCGCCCGCTCCCTCCCTGGAGGGCCACCGGCAGGATGGGGTCCATGCCACCCAGCTCCTGGAGCTTGTCAGAGGCCACTATCACGACATTCCCCCCCTTTTCCGCGTAGGTGGCCAGGGACTCGATGGTCCCTGGGAGGAGGGAGGTGGACCTGACCTCGCCCAGGATCACGATATCGAAGTTCTCGAATGGGGGTATTACGGGCGGCACAGCCGTCTGGAGCGTGAGGCCCTTTGCAGAGGCCAGGGCGTACTTGATGTAAGGGTCCTCCACCTCGGAGATAAGGAGGACCCTCTCCTCCTTTGGCTCTGGGACCACCAAGTAGGCCCTGTTGTCCAGGGGAAGGGGGTCGTCGTGCCTCAAGTCGATAGTGAGAAGACCCCCTGGGAGGTTCTGGAGGAGGAAGACCTCCCTGGAGGACGGCCTGATCCTCCTCGTCTCTGAGCTCAGGACCTTGTCCCTGGAGGCGAGCTGGAGGGTCACTTCCTCCTCCCCCTGGGCATAACTTTTGACCGCCACCGAGTAGCCTTCCCTGGTCCTCTTTATATCCACGATGCCTATGTTCCCCCCCTCCCTGCCCACCTGGATGAAGTCCACCTCCACCCCCTCGGCGCTGGCGAGCTTGGAGGCCAGGGCCGGCTCTGGGCCGTAGCCCCTGGCAAAATCCGAGTAGACTATGATCCTCTTGTTCTCCTTCCCCGCCAGGAGGTCCTTCCCCAGGAGAATGGCGTCCCCCAGATTCGTGGGCGTGGCCCTGGGCCTGAGGGTGGCCAATAGATTCTTCGCCTTCTCACCATCCCCGTCCCGCAGGACCACTATGGGGACATTCTCGGCCAGGATGATGCTCACCCTGTCCTTCCCACCCACCACACCCCTGGCCAGACCCACGACCTCCTCGAACCTGCTGGGCGCCACGTCAGTGGCCTGCATGGACCCAGAGGCGTCTATGACCAGGACCACGTCTTCCGCCTCCACCTCTGCCATGGCCGGAAAGAAAGGGTTGAGCATCGCGAGGGTCAGGAAGGCTAGGGTGGCGAGCTGGATGAGGAGGAGGGGGTCTCTCACGAACCGCCTCAGGACCGAGCGGAAGACGTCCTCCTTCCGCTCCAGCTGGAAGATGAGGACCAGGGAGGGCACCTTGAGCTCCCGGGGCTTGGGCTTGATGAAGTAGAGGATGATGAGGGGGATGAAGGTGGCCAGGGCGAAGGCCGCCGAGGGATTCGCAAACTCCATAGCTACCCCACGATGGCCAGGAAGGCGTCGAAGATGGGAGTGTTGGAGGTGATGGAGAAGAAGTCCGCACCCACCTCTTCGCAGGCCTTCCTTATACCGTTGCTGTGGACCTCGAACCTCTCCCGGTAGAGCTCCCTGAACCTGGGGCTTATGTAGACATGGACCATCTCCCCCGTCTCCAGGTCATAGAGCTTCGTATCGCCCTCGGCCCAGCCCAGGTCCTTCTCCTTGAGGTCTAGCACCTGAACGACGATGAGGTCGTGGGAGCCGCGGGAGATCTTGTATATGCCCTCCTCGATGGACGGGAGGGGCTGCATGAAGTCCGATATAAGTACTACGAGGGACCGGGACTTTATCATCTTGGAGTACTGCTCACTGCAGAGGTCGAGCCTCGTCGTTCCAGCCGCAGGGGCCTTGTTGAGGAGGTCTATGGCGGCCAGGAAGTGCCTCTTCCCCCGCCTCGGTTCCATCACCTCCACCAGCTGGTCGGCGAAGAGGGAGAGCGCGAAGCGCTCGTTCTCGTTGGTCACCAGGTAGGCGAAGCCGGCCCCGATCATGGAGGCGTAGTCAAACTTGCGCACGGCGCCGAAGTCCATGGACTTGCTGGCGTCGATGAGAATGTGGGTGGTGAGGTTCTTCTCCTCCTCGAACCTCCGTATATAGAGCTTCTCGGTCCTGCCGTAGAGCTTCCAGTCCACGGACTTGAAGTCGTCCCCCGGCATGTACTCCCGGTAGTCCACTATCTCGGAGCCCTTCCCCTGCCTTATGGACCTCCGCTCCCCGGCGTAGACCGTCGTGACCCGCTTCTTCACCATGAAACAGAAGCGGTCAAGCTCTTTGAAGAAGTCGGTATTCAGCATGTCACTTCAGGTTCTCTATGATCCCCTTCACCACCGCGTCCTGGGTTATCCCCTTCCTGTCGGCGTCGAAGGTGAGAATGATCCTGTGCCTCAGGACGGGATAGGCCATGGCCTTTATGTCCTCGGGGCTGACGTAGTTGCGGCCGCCGAGGAGGGCTCTGGCCTTTGCGCTCAGGACCAGGCCTATGGAGGCCCTGGGGGAGGCCCCGTACTCGATGCTCGGGTTACTGGCTCTGGTGGCGGCCACTATCTTCAAGGCCATGGCCTTCATCTCCTTCGAGATGGGCATCTGCTTAGTCAGCCGCTGGAGGGAGAGGAGGGTGGGCTTGTCCAGGACCTTCTGGACCGAGACTACCATGGGGGTCGTGTGCATCTCCACGATCCGGTCCTCCTCCTCCATGGTGGGATATCCTACATGTATCTTGAGGAGGAACCTGTCCAGCTGGGCCTCCGGCAGGGGGTATGTGCCCTCCATCTCGATGGGGTTCTGGGTTGCCAGGACAAAGAATGGGCGGTCGAGCCTGTAGGTCTCGTTGCCCACGGTCACCTGCTTCTCCTGCATCGCCTCCAGGAGGGCGCTCTGGGCCTTGGGCGTGGCCCTGTTTATCTCGTCGGCCAGGACGATGTTAGCGAAGACCGGTCCCATCTCGAACCTGAAGACCTTCTTGCCGTCCCGCTCCTCGATGAGGTAGGTGCCTGTGATGTCCGAGGGCATCAGGTCGGGGGTCATCTGGATCCTGGAGAACTTCAGGTCCAGGAGCTTGGAGAGGGTGCTCACTATCATCGTCTTCCCCAGGCCGGGGAAGCCTTCCAACAATGCGTGGCCGTCGCAGAGGAGCGCTATGAGGAGGTGCTCCACCGTGTCCTTCTGCCCCACGACGACCTTCCCCAGCTCCTTCTGCAGGACCTGGAAGGTCTGACCAACATCCGTGTAGACCTTCTCGTCCAGTCCCTTCTCCAGAGTGCCCTTGGTCTCCATCACTTTACCTCCTTGGTGAGCTGATCGAAGTACGTCCTCACCACCCCTTCGTAACGCTCAGGAATGTTCTCGGCGTAGGCCTCGGCCTGGATGGGGGTTACAGGGAAACTGCCGGTGCTGGTGAAGGTCTCGTTCTTCTTCTCCTTCTCCTTCACGTCCCTCACCCTGGTCTCCCCGCTCCCGAGATAGAACTGGAGGCTCATGTTCTCTCCCTCCAGCTTGGCCATGGAGGCGCTGCCGAAGATGTCCCTAACGGGCTGGAGACCTTTCCCTGCGCCTGCCGCCCCCGCGACAGGGCCTTGGTCCCTCCCCTGCTGCCCGCCCCCGCCACCCCCCTCGCCTCCTCCCCCGCCTCCGGCGGCGAACTGGCTCATGACAAGGGCCGGGAGGTCTATGGGCTTGAAGTCCACGTAGGCCAGGGTGAGGATGAGAAAGGAGAGGACTACAGCTGCCACCACCCTCTTCTTGACCGCATCCTGGTCCAGGAAGGCTGAGTAGCTGACCCTCCTCATGATCCTGGCCACATCCTCGGCCAGGTCACCTATTATTATGCCTTTCTCGCTCCTGTTGTCGTAGGCGGTCCTCAGCCGAATCTTGAGCTCCTTGTACCTGACTTCCAGGACCCGGAATGCGTCCCGATACCTGAGGACCCTGTACAGGACGTAGAGGCCCGAGGGCGGGAAGGCGTACTTCACCGGTATCTTGAAGACCAGGAAGAGGAGGGCCAGGGCCAGGAAGAGGACGATGCCCTCCAGGGCCGCCTCGAAGACCCTCAGCTTCTCTATCCCTTCTTCGGTCTCATCCAGCAGTTCGACGAACTTGTACATCGTTACCTCGGCTGTTGCAAAGCTCTAATCTGGGCCTCCAGGGATGCGATCTGGGCGCTGAGGGACTGTATGGTGTTCTGCATGGCATAGACAGCGGCCCGCAGGTTGGCGTTCTCGGCAGAGAACTGCTCTATAGCCTTCTGGGCAGCGGTGAGGCTCTGCTGGGTGTAGCTCAATTCCTTGTTCAGGCGGGCGCTCTCGGCCTTCTGGTCTGCCAGCTCCTTCTGGGTCCTGGCCAGCGCGGCCTCCGTGCTCTCCTTCTCCCCCTTCAGCTCCGTGTACCTCCCCCCCAGGGCTTGCTCCCTCTCCTTGGCTATGTTCAGCTCGGCCAGCCCCTTGCTGAGGGCATCCTCCCGCTCCTGGAGGTCAGTCATGGCCGTGTCCAGCTCCGCCCTGGCTTTCTCGTATCTCTGGCTTATATCACCGTAGGTGCTCTGGTAGTAGAGGGACATCCCGGCCATGGCCGTCAGGAGGAGGAGGAGGAGCCAGAGGAATGTGAAGTTCACGTCTTTTGTGATCCCGGCCATGGTTCACCTCACGATTATTATCACCGGTACGGAGAGGATCGCTATCTCCCTCTTCAACCGCCCGTTCTCTGCCGCCAGTTGGCCCAGTTTGTCCTGGGTGCCTGCGAGCTCCCCTTCCAGCCGGACCTTCTCAGTCCTCAGGGCCTGGACCTCCCCATCCATCTGCCTGTAGCGGACCTCCATCTCTTCCTTCTCCCTCTTCATCCGGGTATACCTCTCGTTGAGGGAGGCTTCCCGTTCCCTGGCCACCTCCAGTTCCGCCAGCCTTGCCTTGAGGATTTCGTCCTTTTCCTTTATATCCCTAGCGGCCCCTTCCAGCTCTTGCACGGCCCTCTGGTAGCCCTCCTTCACTCCGCCATAGGTGCTCTGGTAGTAGAGGGACATGCCCCCCATGGCTGCCAGGAGGAGGAGGATGAGCCAGAGGGACGTGAAGTTCACATCCTTCGTCATCATATGCCCACGACCCCAGCCTATTATATAAGCATAACATTAAAAATATGGTCATGGAGAAGCAGACGAAGGCCTTCGTCCTCGATCTGGACGGAGTGGTCTACAGGGGGAGCGAGGCTGTCCCTAACGCCAGCAAGAGGATAGCCGCCCTCAGGGAGAAGGGGAGGGTCCTCTTCCTCACCAACAACTCCACCAGGACCAGGGCGGAGTACGTGGAGAAGCTCCTCAGGTTCGGGATCCCTGCCCAGGTGGAGGATGTGGTGACCTCGGCCTATATAGCTGCCAATTACATCAGGGAGAGATCACCAGAGGCCAAGGTCTACGTGATAGGTGAAGAAGGCCTCAAGAGGGAGCTGGAGGCCCGGGGGGTGAAGACCGGGGACGAAGGGTGCACCGTGGTACTGGTAGGCCTCGACAGGGAGTTCGACTACCGGAAGCTCACCCTGGCCGCGGATCTCATACGCCGTGGAGCAGAGTTCATAGCGACCAATACCGATGCCACGTTGATCACCGAGAAAGGCCTCCTGCCTGGGGCAGGGGCGATGGTAGCGGCGGTGAGAGCTGCTACAGGCAAGGAGCCTGTGGTCATGGGGAAGCCATCGGACATAGCTGCCGATGCCGTCCTCAAGATCCTCGGCGTGGAGCCCAGGGAGGTCCTCCTCATAGGGGACCGGCTGGAGACCGACATAGCCATGGGCAAGAAGTGGGGCATGCGCACGGCCCTGGTCCTCACCGGCGCCACGAGCCAGGAGGAATTGAACAGGAGTACCCTCAAGCCGGACTTCGTCCTGGAGAGCCTCTGACGCTAATATCTGAAGACCTGCTCCTCTATCCGGGTCAGGCGGGTGTAGAGGTCCTCCACCTGGTGCGCATCGAGCCTCCGCATCAGGCTGAGGCGGAACCTCTCGTTCACCCTCACCCCTCTCTGGCTCAGGCTGGATCTGAGCCTCCTGGCCAGCTTCCACCCCTCCCTGTCCAGGTCTGTCATGAGGATCACGTCAGGGTGCTTGGCCACGGCATCGCAGAACTCGCAGAATGGTACCCCATTAGAGACCTGGAGCATCTCTCCCTCCACCCCCATAGACCGGAGGGCCTCCATGTCCCTCCTCCCCTCGACGATGATGGGGCACTGCAAGGAGAGTTCCTTCAGCTCCTCCACCTCCTCCAGGGTCCTCTCGTACTCCGTGTAACTTGGTCTACTGCTCCTTATCATCGATGTATCTTTCCAGTACCGCTCTTACCTTCGGCAGGTCCAGCCTGATCCCCACGCTCTTCTCTCTGCCCTTTCTCCCCTTCAGGAGGACCACATCGCCCTTGGGTACCCCGAAGGTCGAAGAGAAGAGGCCCAAGAGGGCCTTGTTGGCCTTCTCCTCCACGGGCCTCGCCCGAACCCGCACCTCTATCCGTCTCCTCCAGCCGTCGAAGCCCGAGACCTCGTCCCTGGGGGCGTTGGTGGTCACCAGGACCTCCACCACCGTCAGGTCGCCGGAGGACCTGAGGGCCTCGCCTATATCCCTTTGCTTAACGTCGGGCATGTTATTAGAGCTGGCTGCTGCGTATAAAAATATGGGCCCGTCGTGTGCCCTGCTCACTAACTCTCGGGCTCACAGTTGGGCTTTGCCCAGGACTCACCCGAGGACCCTCGATAAAGTATTGCCGGCGGGCCCGTGTTCTGCACCATGGTTGGCCTCCACTCATAGATAGCCTCTAAGCATTCCCTCGTGGAGGAACCCATACGGCGCAGTGTACCCCTCTGTCTTGCCACGGTCCCCATCTGGAGATACCTCTCGTCATAGGACCGCTCTTCGAACAGGGGGCTATTAAAAAGGATAACCTAACGTGCTCTTGGGTTTTAATAAAAAAAAAAGAGAGAAGGAGGAGGGTGGTGCCCTCTTCCTACTTCTTGACAGGCCCGGTCCCTATGATCCCCGTCTGCAGGTCTATGACCGTGGGGCAGGCTGCGTCCACTCCGGCGGAGCCGAATGACGGGTAGCCGTCTATCGCATACTCCTTAGAGAAGTAATCCTTCCCGTCCACCTTGGCGTAGACCCTGAAGAAAGATGCACCGGTCCCGCAGTTGGGAGACCTGATATCTCCCATGAAGGTCGCTGTGGTCTGGCCCTTGTAGATCTTGCCCAGGTACTTGTAGGTGCTCAGGTTGCTCACGTTTGCGACCTTGGCCAGGGCCCATACGACCCTCGTCTCCTCGATCTTGCCGGTATCCCCGCCGGTGACCTTCCACTTGATAGTGTTGTAGTCATCTCTCCCCATGGACTTGGGGTAGTCCAGGACCTCTATGGCCACCGGCTTAAGTGGGGCCGGGGGTGCCGTCACTACGGGTGCCGCCGTCGTTGGGGCTGGAGTTGGGGGCGCGGTAGTATATGACGGTGGCGGCGGGGTCGTCATCGGGGGCTGGGTGGTTGGTGCCGCCGTGGTAGGCGCTGGAGTCTCCTTGGCCCCGATGCAGCCAGCCGCGAGTATTCCGAATATCACTAAAAGGCTCAAGAGGAACAGACCTCTCACAGACTTCTTAACCATGCTACTCCTCCTTCAACTATTATTTTTAAGTAGTTGAATTGGTCTAATCTACATATATAAAGGTTTCTACATTAGTTGGGACGGAGGGATAGGAGGTCTCCAGCGGTTAGGTTTTTATTATAGGGGGACAAGGATGATAGGAGGGATTGGAGAGATGGGGGTGGACGTAGCTCTGAGGGTCGTCAGGATAGAGAAACCCGAGGGGGCCAATCTCATCCTGGGGCAAGCCCACTTCATAAAGACCGCGGAGGACCTCTACGAGGCCCTGGTGAACTCGGTACCCGGGATAAAGTTCGGCCTGGCCTTCTGCGAGTCCTCTGGCCCCTGCCTGGTGAGGGTGGAGGGTAATGACCAGGTCCTGAAGGAGGCAGCCGCAAAGGGGGCCTTCTCCCTGGCCGCGGGCCACTCCTTCCTGATCCTGATAAAGGACGCCTACCCCATCAACATCCTGGGCGCCATTAAGGCGGTGCCGGAGGTCTGCAACATCTACTGCGCCACCGCCAACGACGTCCAGGTAGTGGTGGGAGAGACGGCCCAGGGGCGCGGCATCCTGGGGGTCATCGACGGGGCCCATAGCAAGGAGATAGAGGGGGAGAAGGATGTGGCGGACAGGAAGGCCTTCCTCAGGAAGGTAGGGTACAAGCTGGGTGGTTGAATTGTTCAAGGCCGTGATCTTCGACCTGGACGGGACCCTGACCAAGTTCAACCTGGATATAAAGGCGGTGAAGGAGAGAATAGGGGGCGGGGGGAGCGAGAAGAACATCCTGGACTACATTGAGGGCCTTGGTGAGGCGGAGAGAGTCGAAGCCAAGGCCCTCTTGGAGGCCTACGAGTGCGAGGCGGCCATGTCCACCGAACTGAACGAGGGCGTTGAGAATCTCTTCACCTTCCTGAGGGCCGGGGGGACGAAGACCGCCCTGGTGACCAGGAACAACAGGAGGGCGGTGGAGATCGCTTGCAGCAAGTTCGGCCTCTCCTTCCACGCCGTGGTCTGCAGGGAGGATGCCAGACCCAAGCCTGCAAGGGACCAGCTCGACATGGCTCTGGAGAGGCTGGGGGTGATGCGGGAGGAGGCGATCTTCGTGGGGGACCACCTCTTCGACCTCCAGGCAGGCAAGTCCGCCGGCATAAGGACCGGCCTCCTGAGGAACTCCCACGCCAATGGCATCCTGAAGGAGGCTGACTTCGTCCTGGATTCCATGGACCAGCTCATAGAGATGATAAGGTAGGATGCGCCTCATCGTCACCTCCCAGCAGGACAAAGCTGGGGTGAATATCTACCAGACCCTCGCCAGGGGCTTCGGCTTCACCGCCTCAGGGGAGTTCGAGGGGAAGCCCGTCTACAAAAGGGCAGGCGGGGAGGAGATCTGGCTCATAGCCACGGCCCAGCTCTCTACCATGGCCAGCCATCTCGACGAACACTTCGACCCCGAGTACTACGTCTTCGCCTCCCGCCATCGGTCCGAGGGGGGCGGGAAGATCCTCACCGTCCATGCACCAGGAAACCTGGGGGAGAGGGCCCAGGCGGGGGGAAGGCCGAGGGAGCTCGCCCTGGCCAACCCCGAGGCCATGAAGGTCGCCCTGCGGGAGCTTAAGGCGGCGGTGGGGGAGAAGGGACTGGCGTATCAGGTGGCCATGGAAGCGACCCACCATGGCCCCACGGAGCTCCGGCGCCCGGTCCTCTTCGTGGAGGTGGGCTCGGGCCCGGAGGAATGGGAAGATCCCAGGGCCGTGGAGGCGGTGGCGGTAGCAGCCTTAAAGGCTGCAGAGAACAGGGAGGCCTTCCCCAGGGCCATAGGGATAGGGGGGAAGCACTACGCCCCCATACACACGAAATTTGCCCTGGAGAGCACCGTCGCCATAGGGCATGTGATACCGGAGTACGCCCTCGACGCCCTCGATCCCACGATCC
>JBBSVP010000104.1:0-10658 GCA_038046745.1 Candidatus Hydrothermarchaeota archaeon | reverse complement strand
CGGAGGCGCTCCCCTCCAGGCAGACGACGGTCACCCCCTTGGCCCTCTCCCTGATCCTCTTGACTATGGGTATGTAGTCCCTGTCTCCCCCCACGATGAAGAAGTGGTTTATATCCCCCCGGGTGAGGAGGACCTCCTGGACCGCCAGGGAGAGCTCCAGGTCGGCGCTGTTCTTCCCCGCCTTGTTGATCCCGTACTGCGGATCGAAGGACATCATCGCCAGGGAGTTGAGGGCCTCCTGGGTCTCTGAATATTCCCAATTCCCATAGGCCCTCCCCATGATGAAGTTCATCCCCATCTCCTCCTCGATCTTGCGCTTCAGCCTGGAGAGGAGGGCCATGGTCACGTCCGCCGGGCTCCCCTGTGGTCTCCCTTCAAGGTAGCCTTTCACCGCCAGATAGATGTTCTCGAAGTCCACGAAGACCGCGCAGTTGGCCCTAGGCGTCGGGAGCATGATATAAGACCTCCCTAGTTCGACTGGGTCATTTTGGCCTTGTCTACGACACGAAAATCGTCGTCCAGGAACAGGAGCCATATCAGGGGCATGCCATCTCTCCCAACCCCGCGAACGGTGGCTGTCCAGGTAGAAAGGCCATTTGTGGATTTCTCCAGTTTTTTTATATTGTCGGGCCTGATGGTGAAGTTGAGCCTGATAGTGTCCCTGTAGTATATAATTTCGTAGCCGTCCAATTTCTCACTGGCCATCTTTGAAGGGGATTTCGGAGGAGGGGGAAGGGTCGGGGCGACCGTCTGGGTTACGGCGGGAGTGGTCTCTACGGGCTGAGCTGGCACCGACGGTACCTTGGCAACAACTTGTGGTGGAAGGCTGTTTCCCTCCTGATTTCCTACCAATATCACGGTGGAGGTATCCTGTTGCCGCTCCCCAAAGAGGGACGGAGAGGTGAAGAAGTAGATAACCGCCACTATGAGGAGTAGTGGTAAGCCAAGGACCAACCACTGCCTGGCCCTGCCCTCTTTCTGGGCCTCTTCCTGGACTTCCTGTTTTTTGACTTCCTCCACCATAGATATCGTCCTGAGGTTCGACCTCACAGTATCCATTAACCAGTGAATATTTTTTGGAATGCCGGGGTGTAGGCACGAGGAAGAACGACCGCAGGGAGTTCTTCCGAAGTGCTGACAAGGGGTGTCGGCGGAAGGTCGAGGTAGCGAAGCGTTAAGTGAGTGTCGGCACGAGCAGGACGACCCCAGGGAGTCCTGCGAAGTGCTGACAGATGGGCCCGCGGGGATTCGAACCCCGGACCTTTCGGTTATCAGCCGAACGCGCTAGCCAAGCTGCGCTACGGGCCCCAAAGTAGGTACACGTCAGCTTTATTTAAAGATATTGCGTTACGAAACGGTTTTATACCGTGGTGCCGAAGATACGGGGGAGGGCCCGTAGCTCAGCTGGTAGAGCGCTGCATTCGCAATGCAGAGGCCTCGGGTTCAAATCCCGACGGGTCCATTGTCAGCACTTCACAGCCAAGCCTTGCTCAGGGGATGGCTCGAATGGCTGCTCGTGCCGACACCCTTGTCAGCGCTGCACACGACTTCCTGCTGTCGTCGTGCTTGCGCCGACACCCATCTCAGGGAGTGACCGCCAGCCGGCGCCTCTCCTCCTTGTCGAAGAAGATATCCCCGTCCTCTTTGTATTTCTTGAGGAGGAAGTGGGTGGAAGTGCTCTGGACCCTCTCCAAGGGGGCGAGCTTCTCTGCCACGAAGGTGGCCGCCTCCTTCATGGTCTTCCCCTTTACCAGGACCGAGAAGTCATAGGCCCCAGAGATCAGGTAGAGGGTCTGGACCTCGGGGAAGCGCATGATCCTCTCGGCGACGGCGTCATAGCCCCTGCCCCGCTCGGGGGTAACCTTCACATCGATCATGGCGTATACCGGCTCCTGGCCGGCCTTCTCCCAGTTGATGGCGGTCTTGTACCGCCTTATTACCCCCTTCCGCTCGAAGTCCTTCACGAGCTTCCGGACCTTGGCCTCCGTAGATCCCACCATGGTGGCGATCTCCTTGGGGCCCAGCCTGGCGTCTCTCTCCAGGATCTTGAGGATCTCCTCCGCCTCTCCAGTCGCTACCATACCTCACCTCGGAAGTTATAAGCAACGGAGAGGTATAAAACCTTCGGTATGGAGTTCCGGGGGCCCCTGGTCAGAGGGATATTCCTCAGGAGGCTCAACATGTTCACGGTCCTGGTGGAGATCGATGGCGTCCCCAGGACCTGCCATCTGCCCAACCCCGGGAGGCTGGAAGAGCTCCTGGTCCCTGGGGCGAAGGTCTTCCTCCTGGAGAGGGGGGAAGGAAAAAGGCGGACCGGCTACGACCTCGCAGCCGTCTCTCACCGAGGAGGGCTCGTCTCCGTCGATTCCCGGCTCCCGAACCGGCTGGTGGGAGAGGCCCTGGCCGATGGAAGACTTCCACCCTTCCGCCGCTGCCAGGTCGTCAGGGGGGAGGTCCCCTACGGGAGGAGCCGCTTCGACTTCCTCCTCCAATGCGGTGGGAAGCCCTGCCTCCTGGAGGTGAAGTCCTGCACCCTTGTCAGGGATGGGATGGCCCTCTTCCCGGACGCCGTCACCGAGAGGGGGAAGCGCCACTGCCTCGAGCTGGCCAGGGCCCGCCGGGAGGGGTACAGAGCCGCGGTCCTCTTCGTCGTCCAGCGGACCGACGCCTCGATCTTCTCCCCCAACGACGCGACAGACCCTGCCTTCGGGGAGGCCCTCCGGTGGGCTGCCGGGCGGGGGGTGGAGATCCTCGCCTACCGCTGCCTGGTCACGGAGAGCGAGGTTCGCCTTGGAGGAAGAGTGGCAGTGGACCTTGAGAGGAAAAGTTTATATATTATATAAACATATTACAGAAAAAAATAAAAAAATGGTGAGGATCCATGTTGATCGCGAGAGATGTACCGGGTGCGGCCTCTGCAAGGCCCTATGCCCCAAGGGGCCGAGGGTCTGGGAGATGGAAGAGGGCAAGGCCATCGTCAAGGACAGCACCTACTGCATCATGTGCGGTATGTGCGCCACGCGGTGCCCCGCAGGGGCGATAAAGTACGGATGGTATGGAGGTGCGAGCGATGGAGAAGGGATTGTTCTGCGGGATAAATAAGCCGAAGGGCGGGAAGGGCGAGCTGGAGAAGGTCCACGTACCCGTGATCTGCGTCCCAGAGAGGGCCAAGGCAGGAGAGCCTATCCAGGTCACGGTGCGGGTTGGGAAGGAGTGGCACCCCATGGAGGAGGGGCACCACATCCAGTGGGTCGAGCTATATTCGAAATCGAACTTCCTCACGAGGGTGGACCTGACGCCTGTCTTCACCAGGCCCGAGGTGACGGTCACGCTGGTCAAGGGCGCTCTTCACAAGGCCACTACCTTGAGGGCCGTCGCAAGATGCAACCTCCACGGTATGTGGGAGGGCGAGGTGGATCTGAAGGTTGATTAGATGTCGCCAAAGGCCCTTTCAATAACTTTGTCATACGCTAAATCCTTCCCAATGGCTGATCAGGGGGTGTGGCATGGCGGCAGATAGGAGCAAGTTCAAGATCAACAAACTCGAGGGCAGCGGCCTGAAGTTCGAGAACCTCGAGATTGAGGTAGGGAAGGTGGAGAAGTTCTGGGACGAGCCCATGGGTCCCACCCCCAAGCCGACGCTGAAGGACCTCAGGGGCTGGGACAAGAAGCTCCTGGAGAGGTACAAGCCCCTATACGCCCCCCTGACGGAGCTCTGCGAGCTCTGCACCTACGGCCCCTGCGACCTCTCCAAGGGGAGGAGGGGCGCGTGTGGTATCAATATAGGGTCCCAGCAGGCCAGGTTCAATGTCATCGTCGCCACCATAGGCACCGCCTGCCATGCCGCCCATGCCCGGGGCATCCTGGAGCATGCCATGAAGAAGAAGGGGCGCGACGCGCCCATAGACCTGGGGAAGGGGAACCAGGTGGAGGCCCCGATCATAAGGACGGTCGTGGGCATGAAACCCGAGACCCTGGGGGACCTGGAGGAGGTCCTCGATTACACCGATAGGGAGACGACGAAGGTCCTCTCCTCCACCGCCACTGGGCAGGAGGGCAACGCCCTGGACCTGGAGTCCAAAGGGCTCCACATATCTCTTATGGACAACGTGGTGAAGGAGGTCGCCGATCTGGCCCAGATAGTGGGCTACGACTTCCCCAAGGGCGACCCCGATGCCCCCCTGGTAGAGATAGGGCCCGGAACGATTGATAGGGAGAAGCCCACCATCCTCTTCATAGGGCACGATGTTGCCCCCGGTGCTGAGGTCGTAAATTACCTGGAGGGCCACGGCCTCGAGGACAAGGTACAGCTCTGCGGTATCTGCTGCACCGCTCATGATCTGACGAGGTACAGCGATCGGGTCAGGATCGTGGGGCCCATGACCCAGCAGACCAAGTTCATAAAGTCCGGCCTGGCTGACGTGGTGATGACCGACGTCCAGTGCGTCAGGACCGATATCCTGGAGATGGCGAAGAAGGTCAAGGCGCCCGTCATCGCCACCAACGAGGAGATGATGTTCGGGCTGGAGGACCGCACCAAAGACCCGGCCGACGCCATCGTCGCCGACCTGGTCTCCGGGGAGAAGCCCGGGGCTGTCATCCTGGACACGGAGAAGGCGGCGGAGGTGGCCGCGAGGGTCGCCCAGCAGGTAGCCGCCCTGAGGAAGGATCACAAGGGGCTCCCAGACCTGGCATGGCTCAGGGGCGAGGCAGCCAGATGCGTCGACTGCAATGCCTGCCAGCGCGTCTGCCCCGCCAACCTGCCTATTTACGAGGGGATGAAAGCCGCATCCAAGGGCGAGAACGCCCGCCTGGCCGAGCTCCAGGTCCTCTGCCTGGGGTGCGGGAAGTGCGAGGCGGCCTGCGGGCCGAAGCTGCCCATCATCCCCATGCTGGAGAAGGCCAACGAGGCCAGGATCAAGGAGGAGAAGTATGTGGTCAGGTCCGGGAGGGGCCCAATCCTGGACACCGAGATCAGGAAGGTGGGCCCGCCCATAGTCCTGGGCGAGATCCCAGGGATCGTGGCCTTCGCCGGCTGCCCGAACCACGCCAAGGGCGGGCTGGACCAGGCGAAGATGGCGGAGGAGTTCCTGAAGCGGGGCTATATCGTGGTGACCTCCGGCTGTGCGGCCATGGACATCGCCGCCTACAAGAATGAGGAGGGGAAGAGCCTCTACGAGGTCTACCCCGGGAATATCGACAAGGGTTGCCTTGCCAACGTGGGCTCCTGCGTTGCTAACGCTCATATCATAGGGGCGGCGGTCAAGATCCCCAACATCTTCGCCAAGCGGAACCTGAGAGGCAACTTCGAGGAGATAGCGGATTACATATATAACCGGGTCGGCGCCGTGGCCGTGGACTGGGGGGCTATGTCCCAGAAGGCCTTCGCCATAGGCACTGGCGTCAACAGGTGGGGCATACCCCTCATCACCGGACCCCAGGGGGCCAAGTTCAGGCGCCTCTACCTGGGGAGGAAGGACAAGAAGGAGGACTGGAGGACCTACGATGCCAAGACCGGCGATGTGGTAGTGACCGAGCCGGCGCCTGAGCACCTCTGCCACGTCGTCGAGTCTAAGGAGGAGGCTATGGTTGCCATACCCAAGCTCTGCATAAGGCCCAACGACACGACCAAGGGGAGGCAGCTCAAGCTGGCCCACTACATAGACCTCCACGAGCGCATATACGGGACGATGCCCGATGACATAGACCTCTTCGTGAGGACCGAAGCCGATATACCCATAACCAGGAAGGAGGCCGTGAAGAAGGTCCTGAAGGAGAAGGGCTGGAAGGAGCGCGCCACCCTCGACCCCACCATCGTGGAGCGCCTAGTCGTTGGTAGGAAGTGAGCCCGTGCCCGTAATAACGGACGTGATCTGCCCCTTCTGCGGGACCCTCTGCGACGATATAGAGGTCACGGTGGAGAACAACAAGATCCAGAGTGTGAAGCACGCCTGCAAGATAGGCTCCTCCAAGTTCTTCACCCTGGATAAGGAAGGACATCGTCCTCTCAAGCCCCTCATAAGGAAGGGCGGTGAATTCAAGGAAGTCACCATGGAGGAGGCGCTAGAAAAGGCCGCCGAGATCCTGGCAAAGGCCAAGAGGCCTCTTCTATACGGCTGGGCCGCCACCTACTGCGAAGCCCACTCCGCTGGCGTTGCCCTGGTGGAGGAGCTTGGGGGAGTCATCGACAGCTGCACCACTGTCTGCCACGGCCCCTCGGAGCTCGCCCTGCAAGACGTGGGCTATCCGACGGTCACCTTGGGCGAGGTGAAGAACAGGGCAGACCTGGTCATATACTGGGGCTCCAACGCCATGCACGCCCACCCCCGCCACCTCTCCCGCTACTCCGTCTTCCCAAGGGGCTACTTCCGCGAGAGGGGCTCCCAGGACCGGGAGCTCGTCGTCGTGGACGTGAGGCGGACCGATACCGCCAAGATCGCCAATGAGTTCATCCAGGTCCTCCCAGGCCAGGATTACGAGCTCTTCTCGGCCCTCCGGACGGCTCTCAACGGCGGCGAGCTGAAGGAAGAGAAGGTGGCGGGTGTGCCAAAGGAGAAGATCATGGCCCTGCTGGAGAAGATGAAGAACTGCCAGTTCGGGGTGATCTTCTTCGGTATGGGCCTGACCCAGAGCCCGGGAAAGATAAGGAATATAGACAGCGCCATCTGCCTCGTCAAGGACCTGAACAGGTACACGAAGTTCTCCATCATGATGATGAGGGGGCATTACAACGTCACGGGCTTCAGCGAGGTCCTCTCCTGGCAGTCGGGCTTTCCCATAGCAACTGACTTCTCAAGGGGCTACCCCAGGTACAACCCCGGCGAGACGTCTGCCAATGATGTATTGGTGAGGGAGGAGGCCGACGCAATGCTCTCTATAGCAGCGGACCCTGGGGCCCACTTCCCCAAGAAGTCTGTGGAGCACATGGCCAGGATACCGCTCATCGCCATAGACCCCCACTGGACCCCCACCACGGAGCTGGCCGATGTCTACATCCCCTGCGCCATTGCAGGGATGGAAGTGGAAGGGACCGCCTACCGCATGGACTCGGTGCCCCTGAGGCTGAGGAAGGTCGTGGAACCGCCGGCAGGGATAATGAACGACTGGGAGATCCTGGAGCGTCTGTTGGAGAAGGTGCGGGCCAAGAAAGGGAAGGCCCTCAAGGCTGCTCCGACGAGCCACTGATCATCTTCGCCCTCATCCTGTCCCTGCCCACGTAGACCATGCAGGGGGCGCGGTCTATGATCTCGCTCACGATATCCCCGAAGAAGAGCTTTCCTACCCTGGTCCTCCGGCTCACCCCCAGCATGATCAGGTCGTAGCCCCCCGTGGAGGCCTCGTGCAATATCTCTTCTCCCACCGGCAGTCCCTGGGAGCTCAACTTATTCTCTATCTTCGTACCGTACATGGCCGCTATCTCGTTCACCCGCCTGAAGGCCCTCTCTCCCCTGGCGAGCTCGAAGTCCATTATAGCCCTGGTCGGCCTCAGGGGGAGCTCCTGGATGTAGAGGGCGGTGATGCTGGCGCCGTCTATCTTGGCTATCTTGCAGGCCAGCTCCATTATCCTATCGGCACGGCGGTAGCCGGCCGTGGGTACCAGGATCCTCTTTATCCGCACGGGTCCAGAGGTTTCCACCCTCTCCCTCGGGAGCCCTACCCGCCGGTCCCTGCCAACCCCCACCATGCACGGGGCGCTGTTCAGCAGCTCATTCACCACATCCCCGACGAGGACCTTGTCCACCATGGAGCGCTCGCTGAAGCCCAGGACGACGAGATCGTGGCCGCCCTTCCGGAGCTCCTCGAGGATCTCCACCCCGGCAAACCTCCCCTGAAGGATGACCTTCTCCCTCACCTCCAGGCCGTAGCGCATGGCAGTCCTCTTGATCTTCTCCACCGCCGCCTTCCCCTGCTCCAAGGGGACTCCGGGCCCTTTCTTAAGGATGGTGGAGCCCTCTTGGATGTAGACGGATTCCACCATGGCCCCATCGGCCTTCGCCACCTTGCACGCCGTCTCCACGATCCCCTGGAAGTAGGCGTAGCCTGTGGTGGGTATGAGGATCTTCTTTATCCTCATGGGCTTCCTCTTGGGGATCTCCTCCACGGGCATCTCAGCCCGGTCCACCAGGGGGAGCTTGTTCATGTTCCTGTAGATGGCGTACATGACGAGGCCCGAGATCATCCAGACGGTCCCTAGGACGCGCCCCACCTCGTGGGTGGCTATTACGATGAGCCAGACGAAGGAGGTTCCCATGAACCCCAGTATGGCGGTCACTGGTACCTCCCCCCCCTTTACCCTTATGTTCCCCCGGAGCCTGAAAGGCCTCTCCATCCCGGGTTGGACGAGCCTGAGCTTTATGAGGGATATGTGGGCCATGGAGAAGGCGAGCATGGCGCCGTAGTTGTAGAGGTCCGCCAGCCAGGGGAGGTCGCCGGGGATGACGAGGACGATGGCCACGACCATGATGAGGAGTATGGCCAGGTAGGGGGTCTTGTACCGCCTGTGGACCTTGAAGAGGGGGCCCGGTATCTGGTGATAGGAGCCCATGGCGAAGGAGAGGCGCGAAGCGCCTATCATGGCGGCGTTGGAGGCCACCGACAGGATGGTGGCTCCCAAGATGGCTACCATGGGGGCCAGGAACTCCTTTCCCACCGGCATGCTGTGGGCTATCCCTGCCACAGGGTCCGCCAGCCATTTGGTGGCCAGCTCCTGGGGTGGGAGGGCGCTCAGAGCTATGAGGGAGATGCCTATGTACAGGGCCAGGACGGTGACCATGGTGGCCATGGTGGCCCGGGGGATATTTTTCCCAGGGTCCACGGTCTCCTCCGCCGTCTGGGCGATGGACTCTATCCCTATGTAGGCGATCATGGCTATGGAGATGCCATAGAGGAAGTTCCTCCAGGTGGGGTCGGTGCCCAGGTGGATCTGGCTGAGAAGGACATCGGGGTTGAAGAGGAGGAGGAAGCCCATGACTATGAGGGTGACCTGGGAGACGATGGCAACGGCAATAAGGACTATGTTGAACTTCGTCGTCTCCCTGATGCCTATGATGTTCAGGGCTCCCAGGAATAGGAGCAGGGTTATGGCGAAGAGGGAGTTGTAGGGCCAGGTCTTGAGGATGGGGAAGAAGTAGCCCATGTAGCTGGCAGCTGGCAGGATGGAGATGGCTATGGTCACGATGTAGTCCAGCATCAGGGCCCACCCGGCGATGAAGCTGCAGAGGTCGTTGAAGGCGTGCCTGGCGAAGCAGGAGGAGCCTCCGGCGTCTGGAATCATTGAAGCGCACTCGGCGTAGGTCAGGGCCGTGAAGACGAAGAAGACCCCCGCGATGATGATAGCCAGGGGCGCAGCGCCCATGGCGTAAAGTGTTGTGACGCCGAGGGCGTAGTAGATGGAGGAGCCGACATCGCCGTAGCCCATTGTGAAGAGCCCACCGGCGCCCACGGCCCTCTTCAGCCCCCGGTCCCTCACCGGGCCTTCTCCCTGGCCCATGCTATCGCCCCCGGAGTTTGATCCTCACGAGGCCGTAGACGATGAGGACGGAGCCGAAGGCCAGCCCCAGGGTTATGCCTTCCCCTCCTCGCCCTATCACGAGCCCCACCATGGCCGTGCCTATGGCTAGGGACGATACGGCAACGGTAAGATCGAGGGTCCTCAAGAGGTCCACAGCAGTAATCGAGGCGGGTGAAATTTAAAGTCTTTGGTCCTTACCTGGAAAATTATAAATAGGCCGGGCCCCAATCCAGAGATGCCATGCTCGGCTCAACCCTTCTGGGGCTCTTCCTGGCCTTCGTCCAGCTGATAATCGGTCTCATCCTCTCCATAGCCACGATATATCTGGGCATCTCCCTCCTGGACGTCCTGACCAAGGGGGTAGATTACTGGGACGAGCTGAAGAACGGGAACGTGGCCATAGGGATCCTGGTGGCGGCGGTGGTCGTCTCCATCTCCCTGGTTGTCCAATCAGGGGTTGCGGGTCTGAATGAGGCCCTCTTCGGTATAGAGCTGACCAGCCCCACGGTGATCATATCGGCCATAAACAGAAATATAGCAGGCATATCCCAGGTCCTCATAGGGATTATCCTGGCCGTGGTGGCCATATACCTGGCGATCCATATCCTGGATAAAGTGGCCGTCAATATAGAGCTGATGGAGGAGATAAAGGGGGGGAACGTGGCCGTGGCCATCGTGACGGCAGGGGTGCTCATAGCCATCTCCTTCGTGATCCAGGCTGGGGTCACAGGGATCTACAAGATGATCGCCCAAGTCCTCTAGCATGCGCCTCGCGCGATACGCTAGCGGGATGGACGGCGGAGGGATATACTGCCTCCTCCTGGAACTCCAGGATGATATAGAACTCCCGGTGGGGGCCCTCGGCGTATGCAGCTTTCCCAGGGGTTACTACGTCTACACCGGCTCGGCCCTCCGCGGCCTGGGAGCCAGGATAGGGAGGCACCTCAGGCCTGACAAAAAGCACCACTGGCACGTGGACTACCTCCTGGAGGCAGCGAGGGTCACGGAGGTCTTTGTCCTGGAGACCGGGGAGAGGAGGGAGTGCGAACTCAACCTCCTGGTGATGGGCCTCCCGGGGGCGAGGGTCGAGGTGGATGGCTTCGGCTCCTCCGACTGCGGGTGCCGTAGCCACCTCTTCCACTTCTCT
>JBBSVP010000103.1:0-5441 GCA_038046745.1 Candidatus Hydrothermarchaeota archaeon | reverse complement strand
CTCGCCCTTGTACTCGTCGAAGTCCTCGGGCTTCCCATCGCTCAGTATGATCATCAGCTTGACCTTGGCGGGTGTCTCCTCCAGTATCTTCGACAGGTGCCTTATGGGGGGCCCCATCCTGGTGTAGTCGAAGGCCTCCATCCCGGCGATGCGGCTCTTCACGTCCTCGGTGTACTCCTCGTCGAACTCCTTTATCTTATAGAAGTCGCACTGCTTTCTCGTCTTCCCCGAGAAGCCGTAGATGGCATACTTGTCCTGGAGGATCTCCAGGGCCTCGCACATGAGGACGAGGGCCTCCTTCTCGGTGTCTATCACCCAGCCGGTGGTGGAGCCCGACATGTCCACCAGGAAGGCCACGGCTATGTCCCGCTCCTTCTTGTCTACCCGGATGTAGATCTTCTCCGATGGCGCGGTCCCGGCCTTTATATCGGCTAGGGCCTCGATGAAAGCATCGATATCAATCTCCTCGCCTTGTATCTCCCTGAAGAGGCGCTTGTAGTCGGGTCTGAGGACCTCGAACTGCCTCCTCACCTGGGTCACGAGCTCTCGGTGCTTCTCCAGGGTCTTCTCCACGAACCTGTCGGAGCCCTTCTTCATCCCTCTCTCCTTCAGGGCGCACCAGGCGGCCCGATAATGGCCCATCTTGTAGTCCCACTCGTCGTAGAGGATGGCGTCTTTCACGTCTTCATCCGTCAGCTCCACCTGGAACTCCGTCACCCTGGCCTGGATGGAGGCCCTTATCTTCCTCCCGGCGCTGTCCAGGACCTTCATCAGCAGGCTGGAGTCTATCTGCCCCATCTCCCCCAGCTGCTTCTCTATCTCGGCCAGGAGCTCCTTCTTGATATCCTCAGGCAGCTCCACGCCGAAGCGGAAGAGGAAGTCCAGGGGGGCGCCGTGGGCGAAGGGGTCTGCCACCTCCCCGGCGGCGTGCTGGACCTGGGAGTCGATATCGGGCGGCGGCTTTATCTTCAGGTCCTGCAGGAGGCGTTTCATCTTCTCGCTCAGCTCCCTCTGGGTCTCCAGCAAGGCCATAGTGACGCGCTCGGGCTTGACCACGCCCCGGTGGTACATATCCTGGAAGCCGGCGTAGGGGGACTCCAGCCCCTCCAGGAGCTCGTAGATCTCGGCCGTGGCGCGGGCCGTGTCCTCCACCGTGGCCATCTCTCCCAGGACCCTGTCAGCGATGGTGCGGCACCGCCCGATGACAGGGGCGAGCTCATCGGGGAGGGGCTCCTTGAGGGTCCAGCGCGTCAGGAGCTGCATCAGCGCTTCCAGCACCAAGTCCTTCTTGGAGAGGCTGGCGAGATTGGGGCGCCTTCCCCATTCCATAGAGATCACCAGGTCCAGGTCCCGGCCGAGCCCCCTGAATTCCAACCGGAGGGCGTGCTCGACGCGCGCGTTCTCCAGGAGGGAGAAGAGGTCCGTGGCCATCGCCTTGTCTGGGAAGAGGGTGAGGAAACTCTCCAGGACCGAAGCCTCCTGGGAGGCGCTCTTCCCGTACCTGCTCTCCAGCCTCTCGAAGAGCTCTTCCAGCTCCTTGCCCCTGAGCTCAAGGGAGCGGTACCTCATCTGGGCATACTTGTGGGCCGCCATCACCTTGTAGAGCTTGAAGTTCAGATCGTTCTCCTCGAAGGCGTCCACTTGGGGCGGGAGATAGACCCGCCGGGTATCGGTGTAGCTCTCCTCCCCCTTCTCCAGCCTCAGGCTCCCCCCCGAGAGCCCGTCCAGGTATATCCCCAGGATCCTGGCCACGCCCTCGTACTCCAGCCCCCGCGTATGGATCTTCTGGACCGTCTCCCTGGTTATGCCCTTGAAGAAGTTCCTGGCAGGCACGGCGCCGTAGCCGTCGAAGAGCTCCAGCCCCATGGCCACCCACTGCTTCATATCCTCGAAGGAGAAGTGCTTTATGGCATCGGGGGCGGTCTTGAAGAAGTAGAAGGCCATCTCGGGGTCCCGCTTCCCCAGGTCCATGCCCCGGTTGTACACCTCCTCCAGGACGGTGTCTTCCAGGGCCATGAGCCCCGGGACCGCCTCGTCGATGGACTGGAGGCCCCTGGCATAATGTGTCCCGGTGTACCTCTGGACGATGACGTCCTCGCCAAAGGAGTTCTGCCCCAGGATCTTGAAGAGCTGGGCCTTCACATCGTCGAAGGCGGCCATCCTTACATCACGGTGGTTATCAGCTCTTTTATCGCCTTCTGCATCTCCGCGTCGTCTGTCAAGGGGTTGCCTATGGCGATCTCGCAGGCCTCGATGGGCTCTATCCCGCTCTTGATCAGCTTCCCTGCGTAGATGAGGAGCCTCGTGCTGGCCCCCTCCTCAAGTCCCTTGTCCTTCAGGTTCCGGATCTTCTCTCCCAGCTTGACCAGCTCCACGGCCTGCTCCTTCGAGATCTGGGCCTCGTGGCTTATGATTTCGGCCTCCATCTCCTTGGGCGGATAGCCAAAATTCATGCCCACGAACCTCTGCCTCGTGCTGTGCTTCAGGTCTTTCATGACGGACTGGTAGCCGGGGTTGTAGGAGATGCAGAGCATGAACTCGTCGGGCGCCTTCAGGATCTCGCCCTTCTTCTCTATAGGCAGAAGCCTCCTGTCGTCGGTCAGGGGGTGGATGACTACCGTCGTATCCTTGCGCGCCTCCACGATCTCGTCCAGGTAACAGATGCCGCCCACCTTCACCGCCCTGGTCAGCGGGCCGTCGATCCACTCCGTCTCGCCGCCCTTAATCAGATATCTGCCCACCAGATCGCTGGAGGTGAGGTCATCGTGGCAGGCGACGGTGATGAGGGGCCTCTTCAGGCGGTAGGCCATGTACTGGATGAATCTGGTCTTGCCGCACCCCGTGGGCCCCTTCAGCATGACCGGGAGCCTGTTCTTGTAAGCAGTCTCGAAGATTGCTACCTCGTTCCCTACGGAGGCGTAGTAGGGCTCCTGCTGGACCATATACTCCTCTATCCGCACCCTACCGGCGAGTACCTCTGCCTTCATATCATTCCTCCTGGCGTTCAGTCCCAGCTTAGTATGGGCCATAGGTTTAAAAATACTTATGTAGTTTAACAACGTACAACATTGGATAATCTGGACGGTGGTTGGATGGCGGGAGAGAAGGACGTGGAGAAAGAGCTGGAGACGGTTGCCAAGAACCTCAAGGTCTTCGTAGGGAAGGGGAAGGGGACGAAGGAGGCCCTCCGGCACCTGGGGGTCAAGGTGGAGGAGATACCGGAGAGCGCCGGGAAGGACGTGAGGAGGGCCGCCAAGATCCTGGAGGGGAAGGCTGCGCCTTCTGAAAGGGCTTCGGAGGTCTGCGAGATCCTGGGGCGGTTGAGCGACGACGAGAAGATCCCGGAGAAGATAAGGACGACATTCATAGACGCGGCCATGAAGAGGCTGGGGGAGCTGAAGGGGTGCGAGGTCCCGCCCCCCGAGACGGGGGGAATCCCTGGGGTACCATACGGGCTGGAGTTCTTCATCTCCGACGACAAGAAGGTGGAGATGAGGCGGAAGAGGATGGGGATCACGGCCATACCGGCGGTCGTCAGGGAGGCGGCCGTGAGGGCCCAGGAGACCCTCTCGGATGCCAGCCTTGGGGAGAAGGAGAGGGCGATCCAGGCGGCGGATATCCTGATGGAGCCCCTCCAGCCGGCGGTCTTCGGCACCAGGGACAGGAAGGATCTCCTGGAGCTCCAGCACGAGGTCAAGTGCGCCCTCTGGGAGGTCGCCAACGCCTTAACGTGCAGTGCCGCGTCCAAAGGCTGATTCCCACTTCTCCAGGGCCAGGTGAAGCTCTTCGTGCTTCGAGGCGTACTCGTCTATATCTATCCCCTTTACGTAGGCCTCGGCCGCCTGGACCATCGCCTTTGCGCCGGCCCTGACGCCCTTGGGATGCCCTGAGATGCCGCCGCCGGCCTGGACCTGGACGTCGGGCCCCGTTATGGCCAGGAGTGGCGGGACGAGCCTCGGGTGCATCCCACCGGAGCAGACCGGTATCAGGGGCTTCAGTCCGTAGAGTTCCCGGGTCAGGACGCTCTGGGAGGCTTTGTCCTCCTCCGCGGCACCGTGCATCTTCCCGACCCCGAAGGTCCCTATGTGGAGGCCGTCCCCTCCGGCGAGCCTCACTAGGAGGGCGAAGACCGGCATCGCGATCCCGTGGGTAGGGTCCCTGGTCATGGCAGCGTGCATGGCCCTGTGGACGTGGATGGGCACCTTTATGGACGGGTCCTCCGCGAGGCACTGGACGGCGGCGAAGCCCGAGGTAAGGACGTCCACCATCAGCTGCCTCGCTCCAGCCTCGATAACCTCCTCGGCCAGCTCCAGCAGATGGTCGCACCGGGTCGAGATATTGACGGCGTGGAGCATCTTCCGGCCCGTCTCTTCCTCCACCCTGTCCAGAGCCTCAGCTATGACCGAGGTCCGCTCCACGATGGGGCAGAAGGCCTGGTCCACCAGGGTCTCGTCGTCCTTGGAGTTGGTCAGCCCTCCCATCCCAGCCTCGTAGACGTAATCCCCGTAGCCCCTGGGCGGGAGGCCGATCTTCGGCTTTATGATAGTCCCCAGGAGGGGCATTCCCGGCTCCCGCCGGAGGATGCCCCTCACCCCATCAGCCCCGAACTTGGGCCCTTTGAACTGGCGGACGATGGCGCCCGGGAGGCTCACCTCCTCCAGCCTCAGCCGTTCCACGGCCTCCAGGCCCAGGACGTTTCCTGCCACGATGGACAGGATCTGGGGTATCCCCCCCCTGGCGATGCTGAAGTCCTCCACCGGTATCGCTATGGTAGCGAGACCGCTCCTGGGGCCGAGGCGCTCCACTTCTATCACCTTCGCCCCGTACCTGGCTACGATCTCCTCGGTCTCGGTGGTGGTCACGGTCCAGGTGCCGGTGGACTGCTCCGCCGCCACGTAGCCAGCGGCCTTCTCCAGGGGGGCGTCGGTCTCCAGCCTGTACCTGCAGAGGACGTGGGCCTCCCTGTCCACCTCCTCCCCCAGGGCAAGGTAGTCCATACCCCTAGGTGACCCTCGGGGCTTATATTCCTTCCCCGGATATAAAAGAGGCTAGACCAGGAGCGCCGGCCCCTCCTCCATCTCCGGGCAGAGGACCCCTCCGAAGACCTCCTCGGCCTTGAAGAAGGCCACTCCGTCCCCGTGCTTCTCCCTCAGCCTGAATGAGAATCTCACGCCCACCAGCCCCAGGTGCCTGTCTATCCAGCTCTGCTCCAGGAGCTCCAGCCCCTCGACATCGGCCCCTCCGTAGTTGAAGCCCTCCAGCCATCTCCTGCACATCTCGCTGACCTTCCTCTCCTCTGGATATGTCGGCTCCATCGGTAGACCTCCTTCTAGTTTCTTCTGGACATTAGCCCTTCCGTTTCCAAGAGGGGAAGAATCTATTATTTAAGCCTTTTTTTAAAGAAAAATACATTTCAAAACCAAAATCAAAGTCGACAGACC
>JBBSVP010000102.1:0-8967 GCA_038046745.1 Candidatus Hydrothermarchaeota archaeon | reverse complement strand
AGCCTGACCGATCCAGCCGACGCCTGCCCTCCGGAAGTAATCGGACGGCTTGTTGGTCCTCCATACTCGTAATCGAACAACCTTCCCATCGGGGTTTATCCTGAAGCCCCAGGTGATGCAACCGTAGCACTTACCGGCGTCCGCACCTTCCACGCAGAAGGCGCAGGTCTCGAACTCGTAGGTGTCACCGCCCAATCCTCTAGGTCTGTCCTGCATCCCCGCGGGTCTTCCTCCGGGTCTACCCCTCTGCGTATGGCCCATCTCTCCTCCCGCATCATCGGTTCCGTAGTAGGGGCTCGTCCTGTCGTCTATCCGGTCCATAGACCATCCATCGCCGGTGGCCCGTCTTGCCATGCGTCCGCCGGGATATTCGTAGCCGCCTGTGGAGTTCGTGATCCTGACTATCTGGATGTAGAGGACCTTTGTACAGGCGAGAGTGGAGACGGCGGTGAAGTTCACGTCCACCTCCAGGGAGGCGTTGTGGGTGTTGTTGATCTCCTTCACGAAGGTGAAGGTCCCGTTGGCCACGGTGATATTGGTCTCGTTCCTGTTGCCGGGGGGTATCTCGCCGCCCCGACCTCCATCCGTGGGTGGCGCCTCCCCGCCCGTCCTCTCAAAGAAGGCCTCGGCAGCCCGGAGGAGTTCCTTCCTCTCAGAATCCGTATACTCCGGGATCTCCCAGCCGATCCACCGGTATTTGTTCACGTCGATGCCGAAGTTCCCTGGCCCCCCTATGCGGATGAAGGCTCCGAGGGCTAAATCCCCCACTGGAGGCCTCGCCTCGAACCTGCCGGCGGTGATTGGATAGGCGCTGGTATCCCTCAGGAACGGGAAGAGGGCCTTCACCGCCAGGCTCCTGTCCCTGACGAAGCTCTCGGGCTTGTTGTAATCGCCAGCTGAGGGCCTGTAGAGGTAGTTGCCGAGGAGGAATGCCGAGAGGCCCTTCAGGTCTTTGTCGCCCAGGGCCTTGACGAGCTCCTCCTCGGCCCTGGGGTCGTCCATATGGGCTATGGTGAAGAGGAGGGCCTTCCGGTACTGGGGGTCCTGGCTCCCGGCCAGCTCGGCCTGGAGCTCTGGGAGGGCGCTGGGGCCCAGAGCGATGAGCTGGCTCATGGCGGGCGAGGCCGAGAGCGGGTAGTAGGCCTTGTAGCCGAAGGTGAAGTCCTTGTCGGAAGCCAATGACTTCAACAGATCACCGATGCCGGCAGGTGACGGGGTGATGCAGCCGGATAAGAGAAGGATGAAAGCCAGGAGAAGAGGGGCCTTCCATCTAAATGAGAGCATGGTCGTCTCAAACTTGATATTCGTATATAAACTTATCTATTATTATATAAACTCAGAGGATTCCTCTAGCCCTGAAGCCCCCTATCACCTCCCTTATCCCTTCCCTGAAGTCGTACTCGGGCCTGTACCCGAGGCCCCTCTCGGCCTTGCTTATATCGTATGCTCGCTCCCTGACCAGCCTCTCTATGAGCGCCCTGGAGAGGAAGGGCTCTTTCCGCCTCAGCCTCCCCTCGGCCTCCCAGAGGAGGGCAAGGCCTTTTGCCATGGCCACGGGTAGGTGGCGCCTGGGCGGTCCAACCCCCAGCTCCTCTGCCATGATGTTATACACTTGCTCCAGGGTATAGGCCCTCGGGTCTGCTACGTGGTAGACCTCGCCGCACCCCTCCGCCTCCAATGCTTTTTCCATGGCCTGGAGGAGGTTCTTTATATAGACCAGGTGAAACCTGTTCCTCCCGTCCCCTATGATCGGGAAGCCCCTCTTCACGGCCCTCAGGATCTTCTGCCAGTGCCTGTTCTCCCCGTAGACTATGGGGGGCCTCAGGACGATGGACCTCAGGCCCTCAGACCTGGAGAATCCGATCACCAGCCGCTCGGCCTCGGCCTTCGTCTCCTCATAGGCCGTCTGGGGGTTGTAGGCGTCCTCTTCCCTGGCTGGGGTGGGGGTGGGACCGAGGACGCCGGCGGTGCTCAGGTAGATGAGCCTGGCTCCCATCCCCTTCGCCATGCGGAGGACGTTGGTGGTCCCGAGGACGTTGACCCTGCGGAGTTCCCCGTAGGGGAGGGATTCGTCCAGCTCGGCGGCCAGGTGATAGATAACCTCGAAGGATTCTAGGTCCTGGAGAGTCTCAGGCCTGGTGACGTCCCCCTGGACGACCCCTTCGCCCCCCCTCCTGGCCAGGAGGGTGACGTGGTGCCTCCCATCGAGCCGCTCGGCCAGGGCCCTGCCTATGAACCCAGACCCGCCGGTGATGAGCACTTCCATGAGACCAATCCTATTCCGGGGCTATTTATCCCTTGTCCCCTCCCATGGGCCGCACCAGAAATATTATAGCTGCCACGGGCGAGAGTAATATGCATGAAGAGGATCATCACCCTGGTGGCCCTATCCAACGCCAGGGTGGGCTACGAGTTCCTCCACTACGGCAGGGCTGAGGAGTGCGCCCAGTGCAATCTTGCACCCGTCTGCATCGAGAACCTGGAGAAGGGGAGGAAGTATAGGGTTATGGGCCTGCGCCCTTACGAGCACCCCTGCCGCCTGGAGGAGAGGGCCAGGGTGGTGGAGGTGGAAGAGAGCGAGACCCTGGCGGCCATGGAGCCCAGGGGAGTGGTGGAGGGCTCCCAGACGCGCTACAGCCCTGTGGAGTGCGATAGGACCCTCTGCCCAGGCTTCGTCCGCTGCCGCCCCGAGGGGCTCAGAAAAGGGGACCGGTGCGAGATAAAGGCGGTGATGGGGCCCCTGGAGTGCCCCCGGGGGCTGAAGCTCTTACTTGCCAGGCTGAAGAGGACCCAGGTCGGAAGCATTTAATATCTTAGTCACCAATCTCAGCCCATGGAGGAGAGGGTGAGGTGCGAGGTGATGAAGGCCGTCCAGCGGCTGCGGCCGGCCTCCAGGGAGCTCTGCCTCGCCTGCAAGGGGGGGAGGCTCCTCTGCCACAGGCCCTACTGCCCCCTCTTGAAACGGGTGAATATCCAGGGCCCCGTAGAGGCCGGGCTGAAGGAGCACCTCTTCGGCCCCAGCCCCTCCATCTTCGTGGGCTGGACGGGCTACCCCCAGGTCTTCGCAGGACCTCTCACCTCCCTGGAGGACGAAGGGGCGGCTAGGCTGGACGACCCCGCCCAGTGGTACGGCGCCACCCTGGACGAGATCATAAGGATGCGCTCCCTCCTGGTCAGGTCCAAGGTTAGGGAGGATGTCCACAGGAGGTCCTCCCTGGTGGAGAAGGCCCAGGAGATCGCCCTCTCCGTGAAGCCCGTCGATACTGAAGTGGAGTTCGAGAAGAAACCGAGTTACGGCTTTTCATTCTCCCCCGTCAGCCAGCCCCTGGGCCCCTCGGCAGTCCTCAAGAATCTCCATGTGACCGAGAACCCCCAGATACCGAGGAAGGTGGATGCCGTCGTATCCGACGAATTGAAGGCCTCTGACGCGGCCTTCGAGCTCTACAAGTCCGGCTACGACGTCTATTATCTCACCAGAATCCTCTCCTCCGGGACCCTGGGCCTCGAAAGCAGGAGGAGGCTCGTCCCCACGCGGTGGTCCATAACCGCCACCGACGACACCCTGGGGAGGAGGTTAACAGAGGAGATAAGGAACTACCCGCCCGTGGATGACTACCTCATCTACTCCAACACCTACCTGGACAACCACTTCGAGGTCCTCCTCATGCCCAGGCACTGGGAGTTCGAGCAGTTCGAGGCCTGGGCCCCCGATACCCTCTGGACCGCCGGCTACACCGAACCGGCTATAAACCGGGAGAGCGAGGGCTATACGGGACGGACGGAGTACGCGGCCCAGGAGGGCGGGGGATACTACGCCTCCAGGCTGGCTGTGCTCGAAGGGTTGGCCAGGATGAGGAGGCAGGCCGGGGTCGTCGTCTTCAGGGAGATCTACGAGGGCTACGTGATCCCAGTGGGGGTCTGGGAGGTGAGGGAGAACGTCCGGAGGGCCATGGCTGGAGCGCCGTCCCGCTTCTCCACCCTGGGTGAGGCCCTCAAGGCCGCGGCCCCGAGGCTCAAGATCCCGCTGGGGGAGTACCTGGGGAGGAGCTACCTCCTGAGGCAGAGGAGGCTGGAGGAGTTTGCCTAGGCTGGCGGTGATCGGGGGGACGGGACTCTATGACCCCAAGGTCTTCGATGGGGTGGAGGAGAGAAGGGTAAAGACGCCCTACGGGTCCGTGGAGGCCGTCATGGGGAAGCTCCTGGGGAGGGAGGTCGTCTTCCTTTCAAGGCACGGGAAGGGGCACGCCAACCCGCCCCACAGGGTGAACTACCTGGCGAATATCTACGCCCTCAAGGAGCTGGAGGTCACGAGGGTCATAGCCACCAACTCCGTCGGCGGGATAGACCCCGGCCTCAGGCCGGGGGATGCGGTCATACCCAACGACTTCGTGGACCTCACCCGGGGGAGGACCGGTACTTTCTATGACGAAGAGGTGGTCCACATAGACCTCTCGACCCCCTACTGCCCCGAGGTCCGGGAGGCCCTCATGGAGGCTGCGAGAGCGGTCCTGGGGAAGGCCCATGAAGGGGTCTACGCATGTACAGAGGGGCCCAGGTTCGAGACCCCGGCGGAGATAAGGATGCTCCGGGCCCTCGGGTGCGACATCGTGGGGATGACTGGCTGTCCAGAAACAGCCTTGGCCCGGGAGCTGGAGCTCTGCTACGCCTCGGTATGCACCGTCACCAACTACGCCGCAGGCCTGGGGGAGGAACTCACGGCTACAGATGTCCTGGAGGTGGTGCGGAGGAACGAGGAGAACCTCAGGAGGGTCCTGGTAGGGGCTATAGAAAAGATGCCTGAAGAGAGGTCCTGCGGGTGCGGCAAAGCCCTGACTGGAGCAAGGATGAAATAGAGGGTAGAGATTGGGTGCCTTATCGTCCGGCAGTTTTTAGTTGCCGGGCATCTTGGGCATCCCAGGCCGCGACCCACTTCGACTCAGCGCTTTCTCCCTCCCTCTTAGGCGCTCAGGAGCGTCGCACCGCCTTCTCCCTACCCTCACAATTCTATGGGTATACGGCTAAGGTGGCGGCGGCAGCCGATACTCCTCCTTGGGCTTCTCCACCAGCTGCTCCTTCCTCACCGATATGATCCTCCCCTTCTCGTTCAAGTTGAAGGCCACCAAGGTCCTGTCGGTGATGTACTTGCTGGCGTTGAAGGTCCTCCCACATTGCTTGCAGTCCATGTCCGAGGATAGGCCGATGGCATACCAGCTCGCCTCGGCGTGGAGGGCCCCACAGGAGGGGCACTTGGTTATACAGGCGTCCAGATTGGTCTCCATGACAGACCTCCTTTTTCGTAGAGAGTTCTGCTCTCATGCTTTTTATTATCTTCTAGCCCTGACCCAACTTTCCGTGCTCCTCGTAGAGGAGGAGCTCCTGGTTGATGGCATCGGCAAGCTTGGCTGCATGCTCCGGCATGAGCTCTATGGTCGCCACGAACTCCGCCTCCGTCTTGGATAGGAGGTTCATCAGGGTAAGCCTTATAGAATCCTTGGTATGCTCCACCAGGACGTTGGTGACGCAGACCGGCCTCCGCGACGAACCCTCGGGGACGCATAGATGCTCCACCGGCATGTTGGTGTACGTTGCCATGGCAGTACCTCCCTCCGATATAAGATAAAGATTACGGCTCCTTGAACTCCTCCCTTAGGTATGGCAGGACCTGCTTGCCGTAGACGGCTATGAATTTCTCTTCGTCTGGGCTGGAGCTGTGGAGCTGGACGCGGTTGAAGCCGAGGCGGATGAACCTCCCTATCTTCTCTATGTGCTCCTCAGGGTCCGTGGTCACCCACCAGCCCTTCAGGAGCTCCTCCTTGGGCACATCCGTGCCCTTCCTCTCCAGCTCCCGGGGGTCATATACTGGCATGTTAAGGACGTTGGGGATGGCCGTGGACGCCCAGGGCCTGATGGACCTAGCGGCCCTGTCGTAGTCCTCGTCGTAGGAGAACTTCAGCTCGATCACCTTCTCGATCCCCGCCGGGTCCCTGCCCGCCTCCCTCGCGCCCCTCTCCATGGCAGGGAAGAGGACCTCCCTGTAGTGCCTCTCATCGTGGGGGATGGTGAGGAGCCCGTCCCCGAGGCGCCCTGCCATCTCCGCTACGGTGGGCCCGCTGGCGGCTATGTAGATGGGTATGGGCTTCTTGGGCTTCGTATAGAGGTTCGCATCCCTGAGCTGGAAGTATTTACCTTGGAAGCTGACGAACGCCTCCTTCCAGAGGAGACGGATGATCTTTACAGCCTCCTCGAGCCTGGCGGCCCTCTCCTTGAACCTGGGCCAGTGATAACCCACCGGGACCTCGTTCATCGCCTCCCCCGTGCCCACCGCTATGGAGATCCTACCCGGGTAGAGGGCCCCCAGGGTCCCGAAGGCCTGGGCCACGATGGCCGGGTTGTAGCGGAGGATGGGAGCCGTGATGCCTGTGCCTATCTCCATCCTGGTGGTCCTCTCGGCGGCGGCGGCCATCCAGACCCACGTGAAGGATGCGTGGGCGTCCGTGTGGAACCAGGGATGGAAGTGGTCGCTCGCCAGGACGCTCTCGAAGCCAGCCCTCTCTGCCAGGACCGCGAACTCCAGGAGCCTCTCGGGGGGGTACTGCTCCGTGGCCGCCCAGTAGCCGAGTTTGAGGTCCAATAGAATCGCCTCTCAGAGATATCTAGACCCAAGGTATTAAATTCTTGGGTTGTGAATGGACCAGGGATGTGGAATATCTGGGCCCTGAGGAGGATACTGAGGAAGGAGGAGGTAGGCCCCGCCTTCCGGAGGTTCTTCATCAACACCCTCTTCGACTCGACCTTCATGCTCCTGGGGATAACCATCGGCTCGGCCTTCACCGAGAGCCCGGACCTCAAGGTGATCCTGGGTACAATGATTACCAGCAGCCTCGCCCTGGGCATCTCCACTGGGGTCTCTATCTACGAGGCCGAGAGCCTGGAGAGGGGGAGGAAGATAGCGGAGCTGGAGAGGGCCCTCTTCATGGACCTGGATGAGACTAAGATCTGGAGGGCTGCCAGGGGGGCCACCCTCCTCATCTCCCTCCTCAACTTCCTCACCCCCCTCGTCTCCTGCGCCATCGTAGTCTGGCCCTTCGTCCTAGCCTCCCGGGGAATGCTGGAGATAGGGCTGGCGGCCAGGCTCTCCGTCCTCCTGGCCCTGGCGACCCTCTTCGTCGGTGGGGTCTACGTGGGGAAGGAGGGGAGGGGGAACCCGTGGGTCAAGGGGATGAGGATGGTCCTCTTCGGGCTCCTGGCCTTCGGGATAGGTTATATAATAATGGGCTGATCCGGTCACTTGGCGGGGGGCTTGAGAGGGGGCTTCGTCTTTACAACACTTACCTCGTCCACCCCTTTGATGGAGATGCTGTTCTCCTCCAGGACCCGCGAGATGTCCTCGAACCGCACGTCCGAGCCCCTGATGGTGAGCTTGACGGTCTCGGTCTTGACATCGACCTCCATCACCACTATATCCACTTCCTCGACGCCCTCGCTGGAGCACAGTGCTCTGGAGATCTCCACGATGGAGGTCTCCCTGGGCTTGAGGGCGTCTATCAGGAGCCGCCTTATGTTGACAGACATGATCTAACATCTAGGGCCGCCTATAAAAATCTGCGTCACCTTTTTATCTTGAGGTGTAGATGGTCCACCATGAAGCTCCTGGTGAGCCCTGCCGACCTGGAGGAGGCGCGAGCTGCCATCGCGGGCGGGGCCGATATCATAGACCTCAAGAACCCCAGGGAGGGCTCCCTGGGTGCCTCCTTCCCCAGGATCATCAGGCAGGTTGAAGCCCTCCTGCCCGAGGGGCTGGAGCTCTCCGCTGCCCTGGGCGACCTCGCCTTCAAGCCCGGGACCGCCTCCCTGGCCGCCTACGCCGTGGCCTCCCTGGGGGCCGACTACGCCAAGGCCGGCCTCTTTGGGATACGGGATGGGAGCGAAGCCCTGGAGCTGGCGAGGGAGCTCTGCAGGGCCGTGGAGGGCACGAGATGCAGGATAATCCTAGCGGGCTACGCCGAGTACGCCTCCATAGGCTCCATCTCCCCCTTCCTCCTCCCGGAGATTGCCGGGGAGGCTGGGGCCGCCGGGGTGATGATCGACACCGCCAGGAAGGACGGGAAGGGCCTCTTCCAGCACCTCCCCGAGGAGGAGGTGAAGGCCTTCGTGGACGGGGCCCACGACCTGGGCCTCCTGGCGGCCCTGGCCGGCTCCCTGGGGATGGAAGGCGCCAGGAAGGCGGCAGCCTTGGGCGCTGACATCGTGGGCGTCCGGGGGCTCGTCTGCACTGGAGGGGACCGTGGCAAGAGGATAGAGGCGGTCCGCGTCCTGGAGGTCAAGGCCGCCCTCAGTTGAAATTTTTACACGTTATCCTTTCTTTAGGTCCCAAGATGGAGATAAAGTGCCCAGGCGCGGCCACGGTCAAGAGGCCGGAGCTGGTCATGGTCCCGTGCCCGAAGTGCGGCCTCGAGAACGAGATGTTCACCGACGAGGCCAAGACCACCTGCGAGGGCTGCGGCGAGGCAGTCTTCCGGGAGAAGAAGCCCTCCTGCTTCGACTGGTGCCAGCACGCGGCCAAATGCTTGGAAGCAATCGAGGGGCAAGGGAGAGGACTATGACGGCCGTCGTAGGTTTTGCAGGGAAGGGAGGCGTCGGGAAGACGAGCCTGGGGGCCCTCTTCCTGAAGAGCCTCATAGCCGGAGGAAAAAAAGCGATCCTGGTCATAGACTCGGACCCCAACGAGTCCCTGCCCGTGGTCCTGGGGATAGAGAAGTTCGTCAGGATGTCCGACATCGTGAAGGGGTACGAGGGGAAGACGATGCACCCCGAGAAGTTCGCCGAGGACTTCGAGACGATGCTGATGATGAACGAGCAGGGGGGGTACGACATCATGGTCATGGGGCGGGGGGAGAGCGATGGGTGCTACTGCCTCATCAACCACCTCCTCAAGTCCACCTTCGAGAGGAACATCATGAAGGAGAG
>JBBSVP010000101.1:0-1724 GCA_038046745.1 Candidatus Hydrothermarchaeota archaeon | reverse complement strand
GGGTGTTCCAGCACGTTTGCCGGCAATCTTGTCAATGATGATATCGGCAAATTTGCGAACCAACTTGTATCTATTATGAGGCAGAGCGCAAGCCAGTGCGCTGGTTCGGGGGTCTCCTGCAGGCTCAGCTACTCGGCTTTCGACGGGAGGTCCTTCACGGCCACCTACACTGTCACCGCTTGTTCAGGGGGGCAGTGCGCTACGTCTAACGTTCAGTTCATAATCAGTAAGGTAAGTTGATGTAAGTCATGCCATTCACGCCATTTCATCTCGGCCCTGCACTGTTTTTCGGTTTGTTGCTGACCCGGTACCTGCACTTCCGGACTTTTTTAATTGCGAACCTTATCGTTGATATAGAACCTTTTCTGGTCTTACTTCTTGGCTTGGATTATCCGTTACATGGGCTGTTGCATTCCTTTTTGGGTGGTTCTCTGGTTGCGATTCTTCTTTCCATTTCAATGATAAAATTGAAAGAAAAATCTTCCTCAAAAAGCATCTGGTCTGCTTCTCTATCAGGAATTTACCTTCACATCCTATTTGATTCTCCTCTATATACGGACATCAGGCCTTTCTACCCCTATGACTACAACCCTTTTTACAACAACGGCATTATCGCAGGATTGGATATATACCTCCTCTGCGTGCTGCTTTTCGTTGTCGGAGTTCTAATCTATTTTACTTCCTTGCCAACCTCATCCCGTTGAGGGTGACGAGGAGAGCTATGCCCATATCGGCCAGGACCGCCATCCAGAGAGTCACGAGGCCGGGTATGACGCCGATGACGAAGGCCAGTTTCGTCACGACGGAGATGACGATGTTCTGCTTTACGATCCTGGTGGACCTTTTGCCAAGCTCTATGACGTATGGTACTCTTGAGATGTCGTCGGCCATGAGGGCTATGTCCGCGGTCTCCAGCGCCACATCCGAGCCTGCCGCCCCCATGGCTATGCCTACGGTAGCCGATGCGAGGGCGGGGGCGTCGTTAACCCCGTCCCCCACCATGGCCACCTTCTTATACTCCTTCATGAGTTCCTTTATGACCTCAACCTTCTCCTGGGGCAGGAGTTCGGCCCTGTAGTCCTCCACCCCCAGCTGGGCCGCGATCGCCTTCGCCGTGGCCCTGTTGTCACCTGTGACCATGACCACCTTCTTTATCCCTGCGGCGTAGAGGCCCCTCACTGCCTCCCTGCTGCTCTCCCTCACCTGGTCCCCCACCGCTATCATCCCCAGGACCCTGCCCTCGGTCCCCACCAGTACCACCGTCTGCCCCTCCCCCTGGAGGCGCTCTATCTTCTCAGCGGCGGCGGAGAGGGGTATCTGGAGCTCCTCGAAGAGGCGCGTATTCCCCACGTAGTATACCTGTCCATCCACTCGCCCCTTGGCCCCCTTCCCCGGTATTGCCTGGAAGTCCTCCATTTTCCTGGGGGCTATCCCCTCCTTCTTAGCCCTCTGGACCACCGCTGCTGCCAGGGGGTGCTCCGAGAGCCCTTCCACCGCTGCTGCCAGGGCCAGGACCTCACCCGTGCTGTTGCAAGCCATGGGTATGATCTCCGTCACCCTGGCCACGCCCTTGGTGAGGGTACCGGTCTTGTCGAAGGCGACCACCGATACCTGCCCCATCTCCTCCAGGTAGGCACCGCCCTTTATGAGGACCCCGTTCCTGGCTGCGCCGCCTATGGCCGAGACTATGGAGACGGGGGTGGATATGACCAGGGGACAGGGGC
>JBBSVP010000100.1:0-4745 GCA_038046745.1 Candidatus Hydrothermarchaeota archaeon | reverse complement strand
CTTACCGACTACGAAATTTGCATCGGTACCCGGTACTGCCAGGTGGCCTGGCCCTACCGCGTCAACTACTTCCAGTGGGCTGAGCCGAAGCCCCAGCCGGAGTGGATGAAAGCCCACCTCAGAGACTATCGCAGCCGATGGGTGGACCACAATCCGCCGAGAGGGGTCATGGGCAAGTGTACCTTCTGCCCTCAGCGGCAGGACGGTGAAGCCAGGCGGGGGGTCATGGCCTGCCAGCAGGGATGCCCGCACGACGTCATCTTTTTCGGTGACCTGAACGACTCCAACAGCCCCCCGAGGCGGTATCTGGAGAAGAAGCGGAAAGAGAAGGGAGGGAGGCTCTCCACCTTCCGGCTACTGGAGGAGATGGGGACGAAGCCCAACATCATCTACATCGGCCACCAGCCCCCCCGAGAGGCCAAGCAGCTTGACGGCCCCGTTACGTATGAGGAGTACGGCTGGGTGGACGAGCGCAGGAATGTGCTGGAAGGCCCGCGCCCCTGGTTGATGAAGGTGTTCGGAGGTTAAAGCGATGGATGCTACAACGAGAGAGGCGTATATCCTGAAGACCCTGGGCCGGCCCTCCCTGAGGTTCTGGGTCGTGGTAGGTGCGGCCGTGGGGGTCCTGTCCTGGTTCCTCTACGCCTGGTCCTTCGCCCTCAGGTATGGCCTGATAACCACCGGCATTGGCGACTGGGGGTCGGGAGGAGGGGTGCCCTGGGGCTTGTTCATCGGATCGTACCTCTGGTGGATCGGCATAGCGCATGGGGGGATTATCGTTTCGGCGCTTGTAAGGCTGTTCAATATGGCCGATCTCAGGCCGGTGGCCCGCCTCGCCGAGCTCCTCACGATCTTTGCCCTGAGCATGGCGCCGATGTTCATCCTCTTTCACCTGGGTCGCCCTGACCGGATGGTGGTGAGCATCCTCCGGGCCTACCCGTGGGCCGTCTTCTCTTCCCCCCTCCTATGGGACGTGACGGTCATTACCCTGTACTTCATCCTGACCGCCACCTATATTCTGCTTACCATCCGCCGGGATCTCTATGCCATTCGTGGCAAGGTGCCGGCCCTTTTGGCTCCCATGCACTGGCTTCTCCTCTTTGGATATAGACCGGAGGAAGACGAGAAGGTGAGGGGGATGGCCTGGTGGCTGGCGCTGTGTCTCATCATCCTCGCCCCCCTGTTTCTGCACGGCGGCGTCATCCCGTGGCTGTTTGCCGTTGTGGGATCAAGTCCAGGATATTATGGCCCGGTCCAGGGGCCGGCGTTTCTCAGCGTCGCCCTCATCTCAGCCCTGAGCGGCATCATCGTCGTCGCCTACATCTTCCGGCGGGTCTACGGGTGGGAGGAGGTCATCCCCGACGCCGTCTTTCACCGGCTCACCTTCTTCCTTATCGCTGTCGGCATGATATTCCTGTGGTTTCAGGTCCAGATCCTCCTTACTGGGCTTTACGCCCCGCCCAGCGGGGTGGCGGCGGTCACGAAGGCCAAAGTGGCCGAGCCGGCTTACTGGGCAGCCCTAGGCCTGGTCGCCATCGCCATTGCCTACCTGGGCGCCCAGAAAATATGGCCGCGGCTTTTCAGCCTGCACCGCACCTTCATCGTCGCCTTTTTCCCACTTATAGCGACCCTCATGGAAAAAACCCTCTTCGTGGTGGAGGGCAACCTGGAACGCGAATTCAGGATCTATCGGGCCATGCCGGGCTCCTACTGGCCCTCCTGGATCGAGGTATCTTCCCTTCTGGCCACGATCGCCCTGACGGTGCTCCTCTTCATGGTGGTGGCGAAGGTGATACCCGTAGTTGAAGTGAAGGAGGGGTGAGCCATGTGGGAAGGTTGGAATCTGGCGGCCATGAGCTCGACGGGAAGGTGGCTGCTTTTCGGAATCGTGCTGTTGCCGGTGTACGCCATGCTCCTCGGGTGGTTCTTTGGCAGGCCGCGTAGCCTCCGCCTGGTGCTGTTAGGGGTGGGATACCTGGTAGGTATTACGGTGGCCATGTGGGTCGGGCTTGCTATCTTTGTCGCCCTGTTAGGAGTATTATTCTTTTGAGGCGGCGCCGCGCCTCCCTCAAAGCCTGACCAGGAAGGTGTCGGGGCCGAAGAGGAGGCAGAAGAACCAGTCGTGGACGAGCTCCAGCTTGTTCTTGAGCCCCGGGAGGCGGAGGAGGCTCTCAGCGCCGTAGACCCACCAGCCGGGGAGCCCGTCGAGCCTAACCCCCCGGCGGTCTACGATGGCCCTCCCGGTCCCCAGGGTGAGGGCCCCGCCCTTATGGCTGTAGTGGAAGGGTATCTGGGGGAGGCCACGGCAGGACCTCACGATGTTGGCGGCTGCGTGGACCCCCTGGCGGACAGCCACTGAGGAGACGAGCTGATAAGGTCTTCCGGTCCCTTCGTCCAGGAGAGAGGCGTTGTCCCCCACGGCATAGACCCCCTCGAAGCCCGGTACCTCAAGGGTGCGCTCGACCGTTATCCTACCGGTGGGGTCCCTCCCCAAGGGGAGACCATCCAGTACGGGATTGGCCCGGAAGCCGGTGAGCCAGAGGAGGGTCTCCGTAAGTATCTCCCTGCCAGAGTCAATAGTCACCTTTCTCCCATCCCAATTGGTGACGGTGGAGCTTGGGAGGACCTCCACGCCCAGGTCCTGAAGGACCTCCAGGGCCAGCCTGGACGTATCTCCTGGGAGGTCCGGGAGGAGGCGCTCCGTGCCGTGGACCAGGACTGTACGGGCAAGGCCTGGGTCCAGCTCGGGATACTGGCTGCCGACAACCTCCCGGACGAACCTCTGGACCTCGGCGGCCACCTCCACCCCTCGCGGTCCCCCACCGCAGACCACGAAGGTAAGGGCTGCCCGCCTCCTCTCCGCACCGTTAACTGCAGCCCCTTCCAGGAGGTCCAGGATGTGGTACTTGATCCTGAAAGCGTCTCCGAGGGACTGGAGGGTGAATATCTTCTCAAACCCCTCGGTGCCACGGAGGTTCGCCACGGACCCAAGGGCCATGATCAGGTAGTCGTACTCCAGGCTGGTGGCATCGAGGAGGACCCTCTTCCTAGGGAGGTCGATCCCCTCTACCCGCCCGAGGAGGAAGCGGATCTTCGGTCTCCTGGCCAGGTGGGCCACGGACTTGATCCCCAGGCGGCCAGAGATGACCTGGGGGAGGAGGGGGAGGAAGGTGCTGTAGTTGTTCCTGTCCACCAGGGTGATATCGGCCTCCCCCTCAAGCTCGCCGAGGAGGTGGAGGGCCGCGTGGAGCCCACCGAAGCCCGCCCCGAGGACGACTATCCGCTTCCGGAACGCTGGCATAAGCCCCCGGGGGGATTTGAACCCCCGGTCGCCTGATTACAAGTCAGGCGCTCTACCGAGCTGAGCTACAGGGGCTAGATATAGAGGCGCTGGCGGTCCTTAAAAACCTTACAGCGGTGGCGAAAGGCATAATACTCCTGGGGTTTAATGGGGAGCATGCTCTGCGGCATCGACGAGGCCGGGCGGGGGCCGGTGCTGGGGGATCTGGTCATCGCCGGCGTTCTATGCAGAGAGGAAGACCTGGAATACCTCAAGGGGATAGGGGTGAAGGACTCCAAACAGCTCTCCCCCAGGAGGCGAGGAGAGCTCTTCGGGCTGATCACGTCCAGGTGCCGGTACCACGTGATAAGAGTCAGCCCCAGGGAGCTGGACGCCAGGGTGGGGGCGGGGATCAGCCTCAACGAGCTGGAGGGGCGGAAGTTCGGCGAGATAATAAACCACCTCGGGCCAGAGAAGGCCTACGTGGACTGCGCCGACGTGGTCCCCGAGAACTTCGCCAGGTATATACGCGAGGTCCTGGTCAGCCCATGCACCCTCGTGGTGGAGCACAGTGCCGATGTTACCTACCCCATCGTTTCGGCTGCATCCATCGTGGCCAAGGTCCAGCGGGACGAAGGCATAGCGAGGCTGAGGGAGAGGTACGGCGAGATCGGGAGCGGCTACCCCTCGGACCCCAAGACCCAGACCTTCCTCAGACGCTGGTCCAGGGAGGAAGGCCCTTACCCGGAGTTCGTGAGGCGGAGCTGGAAGACCGCCTCCAGGGCCATGGACAGCACCCTGGATGGATTCTAAGGCTCGAGGGGCTTCTCCCCTCCGAGCATCCTCCCCAGCTCCCCCTTCATCTCCACCAGGTCCACCTGGAGGCCGAAGTAATCGGCGAACCGCTGGGTGGTGGTCAGGAGCTTTGTCCTCCCGCTGGGCTCGGCGGCTATGAAGCCCTTCCCCACCAGCTCCTTGACGTGGGCGTAGGCGGAGTCCCCCCTGGCCTTGACCACCTCGGCCTGGGTGACGGGCTGCTTCATGGCTATGAAGGAGAGGGTCTTGAGGACCTGCTGGGGGACGACGGGCCTCACCAGCTCCGTGAGATGGATGGCCAGGGCCCCTTTGGCCTCCATGATGTACGCATCGCCCACGCGCCTGATCTCTATGGCCGAGTCCCTCTCCTCGTAGAGCCTCCGGAGGTCCTCGACTATCCCGAGGAGCTCCTCCTCGGAGCCGAGCCCGGAGATCCTCTTCAAAGTTTCGATGGGTATCGGGTCCGTGGAGACGAAGAGGGCCGCCTCGACGACCTGCTCCGGGCGCATGGATAGACCTGGGCGTCCTGGTTCTTAACCATTACTGTCGGCTGCCAGTGCCCCCTCTGGATTTAGCTAAAATTACCAAAATCCTGCCATGATAACACTTTTAATCAAAACATGACGACCCTTTTTCTCAAAAACCCTTA
>JBBSVP010000099.1:0-1625 GCA_038046745.1 Candidatus Hydrothermarchaeota archaeon | reverse complement strand
CCAAGATAGGCACCATATAGCAGTACAGCAAGTCCGGTAATCTGCCCAAGGATCTCAATGATCCCCCTCTCGCCAGGGATCTCCTTCAACAGCCTTTCAGCAATAATCCAACCTTGGGTGGTGCCAGTTTTTTCAATAGCCGTTGGTTTGATATCTGGTTCAACTCCCGAGATGATATAGTACCCTCTCCTCTGTATTGCGTCTATAAGATGCCTGTACAACTTTTGAGGAGCCCCAGTTGTAGCCTCGATCTGCTCGCTGTAGGCCCATTTGGTATCAGCATTTTTTGCAAAGTCAATGTCCAGCGGATTAGGCCCTGTCATCCTGCCACCCCCACCATGTCAAAATGCAGCTCCTCCAAATCCGGGGCCGAAGACTACCCCCTCTGGGGTTCTGTATACCGGCCTGACGCCGTAGTTCCCTGAACGCTCCATGTGTGGTACCTCGTATCTATGTACCTCCGGTTCGAGAGTTTCCAGGGATATCCTCTCTCTAGCGGTGCTCCACTGGACCTCCTCGTACCTGTAGACCTCGTATCCAACGAGTTTGGTCTTTGAAGTATCGTATACGGGTGGGTCCCACTCCAGCCTCGCCATGTTCCCCTCCATGCTCAACCGCAGGTTCGAGACTGGCGGGGCAGTTGGCGGCGGGGCGGTTATACCGACTCCGCCGATGGGGCGGCCGCCCTCGGCCGTGGGGAAGGATGCGGGGACCTCGTGCGTTCCGACGTCCCCTGACGAATACGTCGGACCTCCTGGAACTCTAGGCTGCCCCGCTATCCAGCGATCTCTAGGCTGACCGGTCGAATATCCCGGCTGGTTCGTCGAGTAATACCTGACTGTTCTATCTGTCGCAGGCGGTTTCGGAGCCTCCTCCTGAGAAGGCTTCGACCCCCCCAACAGGCTGTAGACTATAACCATCAGTAATATTGTGCCAGCTAGTATCAGTATCGTCCATAAAATGTTTATCATGGACTCGGTATCCATGGACGGCGTGTTCCCTGTTCCCCCGCCACTAACGCGCCTCACAGACCATGTCCCAGTGGCACCGCTCTGGCATCTGTAATTGCCCCCGCCGGTTCCGTCTGCCCTCAGAACCCCAGTAAAAGTAGCGGGCATCGAAGGAAAGGGGTCACCATTGGCGCACGGCCCCGTCCACCTGGCGTTTCCGCCAGCGTCTACGCTTCCTCTGGCATATCCCGAAGGCTTGCTGCTGATCTGACCGTTGCTCACCACAAAGCCCGAAGGGTTGGTATGCCCCAATGTCTGACGGCTGGGTCCTACGAATTTGAAGGTGACGTCATAAGTACCGTCGAACGTAGCAGCTTCAACAGGAGTCGCAAAAACGGAAATTAACAAAATAGCTATTGTTAACGAACTTATTTTTATTATTCCGCCCCTTTTGACCCCTCGAGTGGCCATAGCCGTCAGCATTCTGAATATCTTGCCGTCATACTATTTAAGCTGTGCGAAATGGCCCATGCCTGCTCAAAAAGCCTGCAACCTTCCCCTTTGAGAGGGACCCCTCCCCGCCCCATAGGCCCCCTCTACTATAGCCTATTGGACTCTCCACTATATATAATTTGTTTATAAAAAATTTCAACTCGGCTAAAACGCCGTTGGAAT
>JBBSVP010000098.1:0-1138 GCA_038046745.1 Candidatus Hydrothermarchaeota archaeon | reverse complement strand
CTGTCCCCTATAACCTGTCCCCTGTCCCCTACATTTGCCTGAGGGCTTTCTCCAGCCCTTCGATGGTCGGCTCGATCTCGATAGGCTTCTCGTACTCCCGGAAGATCATCTCCGGGTCCTTGAGGGCGGTGCCGGTGGTTATGCAGACGATCCTCTCGTCCCCCTGGAGCCGCCCCTCTTTCAAGGCCTTTATCACGCCAGCGACGGAAGCCGCCGAGGCTGGCTCCCCCCCCCCCCCCTCGGTCCTTGCCAGGAGGCGCTGGGCCTCCACGATCTCCCTGTCCGATACCCCCGTGCACCAGCCCTTCGACTCCCTCAGCGCCCTCAGCGCTTTCGGCGCGTTCACGGGATGGCCTATCCTTATGGCCGTGGCGATGGTCTCGGGCCTCTCCAGCGGCACCACGTCGTCCAGGCCCCGCTCGAAGGCATCCGCTACCGGGGCGGCGCCCTCGGCCTGGATCCCGTTCATGCGTGGCAGCGCCTCGATGAGGCCGGTGGCCTGGAACTCCCGGAAGCCCTTCCAGATGGCCGAGATGTTGCCGCAGTTCCCCACCGGGACGAAGACCTCGTCGGGCGCCTCCCACCCAAGCTCCTCCGCCACCTCGAAGGCCTCCGTCTTCTGCCCCTCGAGCCTCCAGGGGTTTATGGAGTTGAGCAGGTAGATCCCCAGCCTCGGGCTGGCCTCCCTCACCAGCTTCAGCGCCACGTCGAAGTTCTTGCTGATGCTGATCACTATGGCGCCGTGGAGGAGGGCCTGGGCCAGCTTCCCCAGCGCTATCTTGCCCGAGGGGAGGAGGACGACGCACTTTATCCCGGCCTTGGCAGCGTAGGCGGCCAGCGAGGCGGAGGTATTCCCGGTGGAGGCGCAGCCCACGAACCGGGAGCCGAGCTCCAGCGCCTTCGTGACCCCCACCGTCATCCCGCGGTCCTTGAAGGAGCCCGTGGGGTTCGCCCCCTCGTTCTTTATATAGATATCCTCCGCCCCTATGGCGTCCCCGAGCCTCTCGGCCCTGTAGAGCGGTGTTCCGCCTTCCTGCAGGGTTATGATCCTGGCCTTCTCCCCCACTGGCATGAAGGGCCTGTACCGCCAGCCCCCAAGCCTCCCCTGGAACACTTCCCGCCGTACCTCCCGGGCCTC
>JBBSVP010000097.1:0-9580 GCA_038046745.1 Candidatus Hydrothermarchaeota archaeon | reverse complement strand
TAGGCCTGGCTGCGGTCTTCCCCAGGCCCCCAGCGGGCGTCTATACCCTCTTCCCTACCCTGGCCCTCTCGGCCTTCACCAACGCCGTCTTCCTGACCTCCCTCCTCCCCATCCTCTTCCTCCTGAAGAACCTGAAGGAGGGCCTTGGTCCCAGCGAGATCCCCAAGGCCCTCCTGGGCTACAGGAGGAGAGCTACGGATATGAGGCCTTACGAGGTGGTCCTGGAGGATGGCGGAAGGCTGAAGGCCTTTTACGACGTCCGGGGAGCCAGGCTTGGGGAGAGGCCCGATACCGGAGGGACGGTGTGGGTTACACCGGCGATACCCTTCCTCGTCCCTCTCACCTTGGGCTTCTTTATCGCCCTCCTGTGGGGGGATGTGATAAGTTATATCATCCTGCGAGGGTGAGGTTGGTCCATGGGCATCGTGGTGAAGGCCCTCAGGCAGGTGCCCCTGGAGGAGCAGGGGGTGGAGATCTGCGAGCGCAAAGGCCTGGGCCACCCTGACTACATATGCGACTCCCTCATGGACGCCGTCTCCGTGGCCCTCTCCAGGGAGTACCTGAGGCGCTTCGGTACCATCCTCCACCACAACATAGACAAGGGGCTCCTGGTGGCTGGGGAGGCGGAGCGGAGATTCGGTGGTGGGAATGTAAAGAGGCCCATGCTCCTGGTCTTCGGTGACAGGGCGACCTTCGAGGCACAGGGGGAGATTATACCGGTGGAAGAGATAGCCGTGGCCACGGCCAAGGAGTGGTTCCGGCGCCGCCTGAGGTTCGTGGACCCCGAGGCCCACGTGAGGTACCAGGTGGAGCTGAAGAAGGGCTCCGAGGAGCTGACGGACATCTTTCTGAGACGGAGGAAAGGGGAGTTCCTGGGCGCCAACGACACCTCCGCCGCCGTGGGCTACTACCCCCTCACCGAGACAGAGAAGCTGGTGAAGGGGACGGAAGAGTACCTAAATTCCGGGCGCTTTAAGAGGGCCTTCCCGGACTCTGGGGAGGATGTGAAGGTGATGGGCCTCCGGGTGGGTGGCCGATTGGGTCTCACCATAGCCATGCCCCTCATAGATCGCTATATAGGGTCGGAGAGGGAGTACTTCCGGAGGAAGGGGGAGATCCTGGAGGACCTGAGGAGTCGTCTGGCCGGGGAGAGGACCATGCCCGTGGATCTGGCCCTCAACACCCTGGATGCGGAGGGGCGGGGGATGGGAGGGATATACCTCACAGTCCTGGGGACCTCGGCGGAGGATGCAGACTGCGGTCAAGTCGGAAGGGGAAACAGGGTGAACGGGATCATACCCCTCCACCGGCCTACCTCCTCGGAAGCGGCGGCCGGGAAGAACCCAGTCAGCCACGTGGGCAAGATATACAACGTCCTCACCTACCGCATGGCCAGGCGGGTGTACGAGGATATTCCTGGGATCAGGGAGGTCTACGTCTGGCTCCTCAGCCAGATCGGGGTGCCCATCGACAGGCCCCAGGTGGCGGCGGCCCAGCTTATCCTTGAGAAGGGGACCAGGCTGAAGGAGGTCTCGAGGGAGGTGGAAGAGGTGATAGCCTCGGAGCTGGATGCTGCCCACCTCCGCCGCTTCTGCCGGGACCTGGCTTACGGGCGGATTCCCATCTGCTAGGCCCGCTTTCCCATCTGGCAGGAGGTGCAGATGCCCTTTGCCAGGTCGTGGTGCTCCCAGCAGGTCCTGGCGCCGCATAGGGCGCATGTATAGAGGATCGTCACCCTCCCGCAGACTGTACATATCCCTGAGATCATCGCAACGTCACCCTCCCTGGGCAGAGGCCCTTTATGAGGTCGTAGAAGCCAGGGAAGGAGATCTGGACGCACTCGATCCCATCCACAGTCGTGGTCCCGTCGGCGGAGAGGCCGGCGATGGTCATGGCCATGGCCATGCGGTGGTCCCCGTAGCTCTCCACCCTGGCCCCCTTCAGGCCGCCGCCCTCTATGACAAGGCCGTCGCGGGCCTCCTCCACCCTGGCCCCCAGCTTCCGCAGCTCCAGGCTGCAGGCCCTCAGCCTGTCCGTCTCCTTGTACCTGGCGTGCTCCACGTTCCTTATGACGGTCCTCCCCTCGGCCCTGGCGCCCAGGACCGCCACCGTGGGCAGGAGATCGGGGGTATCGCCCAGGTCCACCTCTATCCCCTCCAACCTCCCGCCGGCCACGGTAACTCCCCCGCTGGATCTCTCCACCTGGGCCCCCATATTCTTCAGGATATCCAGGATCTGCCTGTCCCCCTGCTTCGAGTGGGGGTTGAGGTTGCCGACCCGCACCCTGGAGTTGGTGAGGGGGGCGAGGGCCAGGAAGTAGGAGGCGGATGAATAATCTCCCTCGACCCCGTAATCCTGCCCCCGGTACCTCCTGCCGGCGGGGATGAGGAACCTCTGGTAGTCCCTGTTCTCCACTTCGACCCCGAAGCGTCCCATGATCTCCAGGGTCACGTCCACGTAGGGCCTGGACTTGAGGGGCGTGGTAATCACCAGCTCCACATCCGCCCTGGCGTAGGGGGCCGAGATGAGGAGGGAGGAGATGAATTGAGAACTCACATCTCCTCTGATCTCGACCCTCCCGCCCTTCAGACCGCCGCCTCCAACCTGCACCGGCGGGGTCCCATCCCCCTTGAGGGATCGGGCCTCCACCCCCAGCTGAGCTAACGCTGCCAGGAGGGGGCCCATGGGGCGCCTCTGGATGGATGCGTCCCCCGTCAGGATAGCCGGACCATCCAATGCCGCCAGGGAAGAGAGGAGCCGGATGGAGGTGCCAGAGTTCTCGCAGTCTATAGGCCCTGGAGGGGCCTTGAGCCTCCCGCCGGTCCCTTCTATGGCCACCTCCTCCCCTACCTCCAACCGTACGCCGAAGGCTCTGAGAGCCTTCAGGGTGGAGAGCGTATCCCCGGCCTTTAGGTACCTCCTTATGGTGGAGCGCCCCTCCGCCAGGGCCGCTATGACGAATGCCCTGTGGGTATAGCTCTTGGACGGGGGGGCTTCCACGGCTCCTTCCACCCCCTCCACCCGCTGCACCAGGGCCTCCATGGGGATGCCTCTCCTGGAGAGGATAAAAATCTTCCCACCATAACATTATAAACTCTAGCATGCTATTATATAGCATGCTGCACAACCTCGAACGGGAGATAGCCCTGGTCCAGAGGCACGAGATGATCCTGAGGCTCGTCGTGGCCAACGAGCCCGTGGGCATCTTGAAGCTCTCGGAGCTGAGCGGGATGCCCCAGCACAAGGTGAGGTACTCCCTGAGGATCCTGGAGCGGACGAATATCATAAGGCCCTCGCCCAGGGGGGCCATCAGCACGGGCGAGGCAGAAAAATTCCTGAAGGAGTACCCGAAGAGGATGAAGGCCCTGGCCGATAGGATGCTCTCCGGTGTCAGGCATACCTGAGGAGAGCTTTATATCCCAGGTCTCTGGGCGAAGATATAAATCTTGGCCGCCAATTCGTGGCATGGACCGCATCGGCAAGAAGCGGCTGGAGATCATCCTGGAGGGGTGCGAGCCCTTCCCGGCGCCGAAGGCTTGGCTGGAGCAGTACACCATCCCTGCCCGAGAGGCCGCGGAGCTCCTCTACACCGCCTTCCTGAAGGGAGATATAGAAGGGAAGAAAGTCTATGACTTGGGGTGCGGCACCGGGAGGCTCGCCATAGGCGCCGCCCTCCTGGGGGCGAGGGAGGTGGTGGGGGTTGACGTAGACCCGGAGGCCCTTGAGGCGGCAGAGAGGAGCGCGAAGAGGCTCTCCCCGGGCAATATCCTCTGGACCTTATCGGACATAAAAGATATAAAAGGCGAGTGCGATACCGTCCTCCAGAATCCCCCTTTCGGAGTCCAGAGGGGGGGAGCAGACAGGACCTTTCTGGAGAAGGCGCTGGAGCTCGGCAAAGTTATATACACCATGCACAAGACAGAGACTAGGGAGTTCGTAGTGGGATACGTAGAGAAGCTCGGGGGAAAGGTAACGGACCTCACCAGAGTGGGGTTCCGCCTCCCCCACACCTACGCCTTCCATAGGAAGGCTGCAAAGACGGTCCAGGTGGACATCTACAGGATCGTGAAGAGGAGGAGATGAATGGTGGAGAGCGGAGAGTTTGTGGTCCCCGGCACCGAGCTGGGGTTCAGCGAGGAGTTTATCCCTGGAGAAGGGGCCTTCGAAGAGAACGGGAAGGTCTATGCGGCTATCACCGGCATCCTGGCGGTAGACCCAAAGGAGAGGAGGATAGCCGTGACCCCGCGGACCAGTATCCCCCCAGTGCTCAAGGATGGGGATATTGTCGTGGGGGGCGTGGTAGACGTGAAGCAGCAGGTGGCGATAGTGAACATCTTCAAGAAGACAGGGAGCGATAGATCCTTACCTGGGGACCTGACAGGCTCCATCCACATATCCCAGACCAAGGGGTCCTATGTCTCAGAGCTGGGGCGGGAGTTCCAGGTCGGCGATATCGTCAAGGCCGGGGTCATCAACGCCAGGAGGGCCCCAGTGCAGCTCTCCACGGTGGAGAATGGATTTGGGGTTGTGAAGGCCTTCTGCGGCGCCTGCAACGTCCCCCTCATCAAGAGTGGTGACATGCTGAAGTGCAGGGACTGCGGCAGGACTGAATCGCGGAGATATGCGACGGACTACGGCATAGGCCAGGTGTGATGGAGCTAGTAAAGAAGACCCTAGTCCTGAAGTTCGAGAGGCCCGATGATAGGATGGCTTTCCTGGAGAAGATCCAAGAGGTGGAGGAGGCCGACTATTCCGTAAGGATGCGGGAGCTGGGCCTCAGGATAAGGCTCTTCGGGACTAAGGAGCAGGTGGGAAAATGGACCAAGGATATCCTAGCTATCTACAGAGAGGTGGGTGAGAAGAATGGAAATCAAGGTCATTAAGGAGACCAAGGAGGAGATCGAACTGGAGGTGGTGGGGGAGGACCACACCCTCTGCAACGCCCTTAGAGAGGCGCTGAACCAGCACACAGGGGTCGCGGTAGCCTCGTACAAGATCGAGCACCCCCTCCTGAGCAACCCCAAGATTTACCTCAGGGTGAAGGAGATGCCCATACCCAAGGGGAAGGAGCGGGTGGTACCGCTGGAAGAGATAAAGGGAATAGGGCCCAAGAGGGTGGAACAGCTGGAGAAGGCAGGGGTAAAGAGCGCCAACGCCCTCCTCAAGATGAACGTGGAGAAGGTGGCGAAGAAGTCGGAGATCCCTGAGAGCGTCCTGGAGAAGTTCTTGGAGCAGGCAAAGACCATAGACTTCAGCACCGAGAGCGCCCCCCGGCGGGTCTTGAAAGAGGTCCTGAAAGGGCTGAAGAAGACCTTCGGGGAGATAAGGGAGCAGTTCGGTGAGGCCGTTGCTTGAGTTCAGTGCCTCCATGGAGGAGCTCTCCAGCCCTGGAGATCCCTTCGTCAACCTCATCTACTCTCTGGCGGTCTCTAATGCCTCCAGGAGGCCCGTGGGTAAGAAGGCCTCCAACAGGGCCCTCTCGGAAGCCCTGGTGAGGTCGGGGCTGAGGGGGAGGCTTGGCAGGAGGGTGACGAAGCACCAGATGGCCGATTATGCCGAGGGGCTCCTCCTCTACGCCTGGATGGAAGGGTGGATAACCCTCCAGGAGTGCGTAATCCTCCTGAGCAGGGAGATAAAGGACTCCATAGACCGGGGGTTGGAGCTGGAGGATGCCTCCGTGGCAGCCTTCACTGACCTCCTGAGGTGCGTCGGTGAGCGGGAAGAGGCCGCTGGTCACGGTGGATGCCGTGGTTGAGCAGCAGGATAGAATCCTGCTGGTGAGGCGGGGGAGGGAGCCCTTCCGGGGCGCCTGGGCCCTGCCGGGGGGCTTCGTAGAGTACGGGGAGAGCACCGAGGAGGCGGCGGCGAGGGAGGTCATGGAGGAGGCTGACGTTGCCATAGAGTTGGAAGGGCTCCTTGGGGTCTATTCGGACCCCCATAGGGACCCCAGGGGGCACGTCATCTCCATCTGCTATGTGGCAAGGGGACGCGGCGAACCCATGGGCGGGAGCGACGCTGCCGAGGCACGGTTCTTCCCTCTCGAGGCCCTGGAGGATATGAGCCTGGCCTTCGACCACGCCGGCATAATAAGGGACTACAAGAGGTACAGGAATGTTCTGTGAGAAGTGCGGGGGGCTGATGCTCCCGAAGGATAAGAAGCTCGTCTGCACCAAGTGTAAGGGGGAGAAGACCATCTCCAGCGGGGACGAGTACAAGCTCACCTCCAGCTCCAAGAAGAGGTCCACCCTTCTGATCCTGGAGGAGAATATCAGGACCCTTCCCACCACCCAGGCCGAGTGCCCCAGGTGCAAGCACATGGAGGCGGAGTGGTGGCTCCTCCAGACCAGGAAGGCGGACGAGGCCGAGACGAGGTTCTTCCGCTGCACCAAGTGCAAGTTCACTTGGCGGGAGTACAACTGAAGAAAAGACTTAAGAAGATGGGTGGCCTCTCTTATATGAGGGTTGTTATGGAGAAGGATAGGAGGTTACCCAGCGTCGAGCGCACGGTCAAGGAGATAGACTCCGCGGACTATCGGATCAGGGCCCTGGGGGTCGTGGTGGATCGCGACGAAGGTAATCTCTCGGCTATGATCGACGATGGGACTGGGAGGATCGTGGCCCGGTTCGCAGATCCTTACCAATTTGCCTTGGCCGAGGATGGGAAGCGGGTCAGGGTGATAGGTAAAGTCATGGCGGGGGAGAGCCCCGAGATCGAGGTCGAGATAATCCAGGATATGGCCCTCCTCGATCCGGGCTTGTATGAGCAGGTCTGGTATATAGCTGATAAGGTGAGGTGAGAGAGGATGTTCAAGGCAACGCTGGCAGAACCCAAGCTACTGAAGTCTTCCATAGATGCCATATCGAACATGATCGACGAGGCAGGGATAACCGTCAGTGGCGAAGGGATGAGACTCAGGGCCATGGACCCGGCCCATGTGGCCCTCGTGGACTTCGAGCTGAGCAAGGAGGCCTTTGAGAGTCTGGAGGTGAAGGAGCCGTGCGTCCTGGGACTGGACCTGGGGCGGTTCAACACCATATTGAAGCGGGCGGATGCCGCAGACAAAGTGACCCTCGAGCTGAAGGGGGAGAAGAGGCTGAAGATCCTCTTCAAGGGTGAAGGGAGCGAGAGGCGGTTTGAGGTCCCTCTCATCGAGGTCCCGGAGGAGGAGATGAAGGTCCCGAAACTGAACTTCTCCACAGTAGTCGAGATCGACCCGAAGGTGGTGAGCGAGGGGATCAGGGACGCGGAGATCGTGAGCGACCATGTCACCTTCGGGGTAGACCCTGAAGGCCTGACGATCTCGGGAAAGGGCGACCTGGGAAACGTGGAGGTCAAGGTGGGCAAGGACGCGGCCATAACCTTCGACTCCAAGGAGATCAGCAGATCTATGTTCTCCATCGAGTACCTGAAGGACATGATCAAGGCCGGGGATATAGCGAACTCCGTCAAGCTCTCCCTCGGAAATAACATACCCATCAAGATGGACTTCTTGGCCCCCAACGGGCGTCTGTCCTTCCTTTTGGCCCCCAGGGTCGAGAGCGAGTAGTAGATGCTGGAGGTAGTGGTAAATCCGCTGACGAGAGAGGCAAAGGGGTTAGTGAAAGAGACAGGGCCCCTGAGCGAGATACCGGAGGCTGCCTTCGAGCTGGCCCGGAAGAAGGTCCTCTGGAGGAAGGAAGGGCAGGCACCGCCCAGGGAGCTCGTGGAGATGAACCCTGACCGCCGGGACGTCACTGGGACCTGGCCCTCTGGCAGGTACGATCCCGAGCTGGATGTCGTCTCCTACCACCTCCTCTATTTGGTGGCGGGCCTCCTCTCCACGCCCTACTCCGGCGAGACCCGGCTTGTGAAGGATGTGACCCACCTCCTGGTGAAGGCGAGTCTCGAGCACCTGGAGGCCCGGGCGGGACCCGAGGGCGCCCTCAGCCTGATGCGCGACCTCCTGGACCCCCAGGAGCTCGTCCAGTCCGGCAGGGACTACAGGCTCTGGGGCACGGTGATAAAGAGGGAGGTGGTACTGGCAGAGTCCCTCTCCGCGGTCCAGGGGATGAAAGGGATGGCAAAGGCGGACACTACCCCCTCGACGATGGACAGGAGGCGGAGGATGTTCGCGGTCGATTGGAAGGCCTTCCTCCCTCTCCTCGGGACCAAGGAACTGAGGCTCACGGACTGGTACATAGTCTCTGCCGAGGACGAGACCGGGAAGAAGAGGTCCTGCATCCTGGTGAGCCTCTCCAACCTCCTGGACCTCTACGCCCGCCTCGTGGCCGCGGAGGTCTTGGGTTACATGAACACCGTGAGAGAGAAGGGGAAAGGTCTACAGGTCCATGAGAGGCTTAGAGCCTTGGGCGAGACCCTGCGAACGGTCTCCGGTGGCATCTACAAGCCCGCCGCCACCCTGGGCACCCCAAAGAGTCTCAACCCAGGGCACTTCCCCCCCTGTATAAGGTACACCCTGGAGGGCGTGACCACCGGCTCCAGGAACTATGCGATAAGCGTCCTCCTCACCTCCTTCCTCTCCTACGCCCGCATAGCCCCCCAGGGGCGGGATTCCAAGATCTCGGACTACCTCAAGGATATGGCCGTCATCACCGAGGAGATCCTCCCCCTCATCCGCCAGGCGGCCGAGCGCTGCCAGCCCCCCCTCTTCGAGGACCAGCCCCTGGAGCGCCTGAACGTCCATTATCACCTCGGCTTCGGGCTGCGGGGGGATATAAAGCTGGAGGACTCCGGCGCCTCCAAGTGGTACTTCCCGCCCAACTGCGAGAAGATCCAGAGGGAATCCCCTCCCCTCTGCCGCCCCGACGACTTCTGCAAGAGGATAAAGAACCCGCTCCACTACTACTTCCTCAAGGAGAGGGAGGCGGGCGGAAAGGGGAGTCCTTGAAGTGGCCATCCAGCTCCAGGAGGCGACGCCCGAGGAGAGGAGGATCTACTACAACGAGGAGTGGCGCCGGGAGGACCTGCCGCCATTTATAGCCGGTACCATAGGCCGGAGGGAGTTCGGATTCGACGACGACGGCCAGGGGCCCAGGAACAGGTACAACCGCTTCCAGGACGTGGGGAGGCTGGAAGAGTACCTCAAGAGGACCCGCCCCTACGCCGCCTACTCCAGCATCTCATACTACAAGGTGCCTGAGAAGAGGGAGGGCTACGAGAAGGCGGAGCTGGTCTTCGACCTGGACGCAAAAGACCTGCCCGTCAAAAGCTGCTGCCCGGGGGGGAAGGTCTGCGAGATATGCCTCGCCAGGGCCAAGGACCTCGTCCTGGACTTCAAGGTTGTCATCGAGGACGATCTCGCCCTTCGAGACGTGCACTACATCTACTCCGGGAGGGGCTACCACATAAGAATACTGGACGAGGACCTCATGGGCATCGGGGATACGGAGAGGGCCTTCATCCTGGACTACCTCAGGGGGAATATAGTGCTGGAGGATCAGGAGAAGACGCGAAGGGGGAGAGACCCGACGGCCTACACGGGAGGGTACGCAGGGATATTCCCCAGTAGATTCAAGGACATCCTCCGCTACATGGGGCCGGCGGATCTGACCTCATTGGGCTTGGGCCCCCGGCGTGCCG
>JBBSVP010000096.1:0-1214 GCA_038046745.1 Candidatus Hydrothermarchaeota archaeon | reverse complement strand
ATATAAACCACTTCTTCATCGTGGGGGGAGACAGGGACTACATACCCATAGTCAGGCGGATCAGGGAGAGGGCCAAGGGGGTGACCGTCGTCTGCCTGGAGAGCAGCGCCTCCGGGGACCTGAGGAACATCGTCGGACGGGGGCACTTCCTCCCGGCCGAGACCCTCATAGGAGACCTCCTGGGCCGAGACGCCCCTGCCGAGACGCCCCCTTCGAAGGTAGAAGGGGACGGCGCCGTCGATGCAAAGGCCTACATAACCGAGGCGAACATGGAACTCTGCTTGAGGCTCATCGAGGAGGCCACCAGGAAGTACCGGACCGAGGAGGTCTGGCTCGTCCCCTTCCTCAAGAACCGCCTGAACGAGGCCTTCCTGACGCTCACGAACGAGGAGCGGAAGGAGCTCCTCAACAGCCTCCACGGGATGGAAGCCATAAAGATCGAGAAGCGCCCCGGGACCACTGGGGATTACTCCGTCATAATCCTGAACAGGGAGCATCCCATGGTGGCCAAGGCCGTGGGCGGGTGAGGGGAGCAGGACCGCAACGGTTATATCCGCCCTGCCCCAAGGGGTAGGGCGATGAGATCCCTGGCCGTCCTCCTGCTGGCCACCCTCGTGGCAGGCTGCGCCCTCTGGAGCGACAGCCACGCCATAAAGCTGAGCACCGAGGTCATACCAGGGCAGGTGAGCCTCCAGGAGCCCGAGACCCTGCGGGTAGAGGTCCGGGCCACCAACGTGGGGAACGCCACCGAGACCATAACTGCCGACGCCACGGCCACCGAGGGCCTCAGCGTGACAAAGCCCAACAGGACCCAGTTCACCCTCAAGCCCGAGGAGAGCAGGATCATAACCTTCACCGTCACCGTAGCCAAGGATATAGCCCCCGGCGACTACATCATAGACATAATAGTGCGGACAGGGAACGGGGACGTGGTTACCGGGAAGGCGAAGGTCAAGGTGGCGGAGAAGAAAGGGCTGGTGCCCTACATCTGAACGAAAGATATTAAAAGTCCAAAAGATATATCCGACCGGGGCCCGTGGTCTAGCTGGTTATGACGTCTCCCTGACACGGAGGAGGTCCTGAGTTCGAATCTCAGCGGGCCCATCTGTCAGCACTTCGTAGCCAAGCCTTTCCCAGGGGGGGATAGCTCGAATGGCTACTCGTGCCGACACCCCTTCGAACCGCTCCTCGGACTCGGCTGAGGCCTCGTCCTC
>JBBSVP010000095.1:0-4877 GCA_038046745.1 Candidatus Hydrothermarchaeota archaeon | reverse complement strand
GCCCCTCCACTATCCCCCGGCAGACCTCGACGAAGTTCGTCTTGAGGATGGAGAGGACGTTCATGGCCTCCGGGTCCCCGAAGCGGCAGTTGAACTCGATGAGCTTCAGCTCCCTCCCCAGCATGAACTGGCCGTAGAGTATTCCGCGGTACTCCTCATCGGTCTCGGCCCTTAGAGCCGCTACAGCAGCTTTCATGATAGTCTCCGCAGCCCTTCTATCCCCAGCCTCCAGGAAGGGGAGGAGCCCGTTGGCATCGGAGTAGGCCCCCATCCCACCGGTGTTCGGTCCCTCGTCCCCCTCGAAGGCCCTCTTGTGGTCCTGGACGAGGGGCATTGGTACCACCCGCCTCCCGTCGACGAAGGCCTGGAGGGTGAACTCCCCCCCCTCGGCCCTCTCCTCTATCACCACCTCGCCCCCGCCTATCCCGCCCTCCATCACCTCCCGCAGGTAGTCCCGCGCCTCCCCCAGGTCCTTGAGCTGGTCCCCCACCACCTTCACCCCCTTCCCCCCCGTGAGCCCCGAGGGCTTTATGGCCACCGGGGAGTCGAAGCGCTCCAGGAAGTCCAAGGCCTCGGAGAGGCCAGAGAAGGCGCCGTACCTCAGGGAGCCTGGTATCTTGTGCCTGGCCATGAGCCCCCGCATGAAGGCTTTAGAAGCTTCGATCTGTGCTAAGCGCTTGGTTGGCCCCACGGTGGGTATACCCTCCCCCACCAGGGCGTCTGCCACGCCCGCGGCCAGCGGCCCTTCTGGGCCTATCACCGCCATCTTGGCACCCACCCTCTTGCCGAAGCCCGCCACCCTCCCACCGTCTGTCTCATCGGCCAGGAGGAACTCCCGGGAGAGCCTGGCTATGCCGGGGTTCCTGTTCCTCATGACGGCGTACAGCTCGGCCCCGCCCCTGGCCAGGGCCTCGGCGATGGCGTGCTCCCTTCCGCCACCTCCGACCAGGAGGACCCGCATCTAACCTATCACTCCTCGGTATAGAAGAGGTTCGTCTCGATGATTATTATGGCAAGGCCGGCCCCCAGGATGATGAGGTGGAGGATGATGAGGTAGGCCAGGACCCCGTAGGTCAGGAGCTTTATGCTCGGGGTGAGTCCAATGAGGGCCTCGATCCCGTTGACGGACTCCCTTAAGGGGACTGTGACATCGGCTACGAAGTCGTCCAACGGTCCCCTCAGCCTATCCAGATCTCCCTTGGACTGGTTGAGACTGGATCCCATCCCCCTCTGCTCAGTGGAAGACTCCTTGAACCTGAGGGAGGCGGTGTCGATGCTGGAGGCGGTCCTGTCCAGGCTCGTGGCCGTCGCCTCCAGCCTTATCCCGGAGTCTTCGAGCTTGGAGCCGGCCGATGTCATGCGATCAGCGGCGAACTGGAAGGTGGCCTTCCCGGGCAGCTCGCTCCCGTTGAGGCGGAAGATATCGGCCCAGGCCCTCAGCGACTGGGCCCCGTCCCTCAGGTCCCTGGCTGCCTCCTTGTTGGAAGTGGAAGCGACCCTGATGCTGTTTGCAGCGTTGGCCAGGTCGCTGGAGGCCGCCTTCAGGGCTTCGGAGGCGGAGCCCGTCTTCTCCCCCGCCGCTACGGCGCTGGTGGAGGCCTTCCCCATGTTCTTCGTGGCATCGAAGAGGGAGCCGTTGATATCCTTCCTGTTGGTCTCCATGCTGGAGGTGGCATCGGAGATGGACTCCTTGATGGCGGTCGTGGTCGCGGCCTCGATGTTGTACTCGTAGACGAGCTTCACGGCCAGGATGCCGGAAGCGGCCCCGGCCAGTCCTATCATGACCAGGAGGATGCCCAGTAACTTCAAGAGGGCCGAAGGTATCGTCATCATGCTCTCATCAACTCCTCCCCTGTCGTCAGGGGTATCAGCTCTATCCCGCGCGCCCCGAGGGCCTCTCTCGCCCCTTCGAGGCGGTCCACCACTACCACTACCCGTCGGCACCTCCCCCCCTTCCGTTCCAGCGCCTCTGCGGCCGCCAGGACGGAACCCCCCGTGGTCGTTACGTCCTCCACCAGCACCACCTCTTCTCCTTCTCTCAAGCTCCCCTCCACCTCCACGTCGGTGCCATACCCCTTCCTCTCCTTCCTGACGATGAGGAATGGCACCCCAAGCTCCAGGCTCAGGGCCGTTGCCAGGGGCACGCCCCCGACCGCCACCCCCGCTATCCTGTCCATCTTCGTATCCCTCAGCAGCCTTGCCATCTCCCTGGTTATGATCCTCAGGACCTCAGGGTCTGTATATGCCTCCTTCATGTTTATGTAGTAGTCGCTCCTCTTCCCAGAGGCCAGGGTGAAGTCGCCTCTCCTTACAGCCTTCCGCCGGAGGGCCTCCAGGAGAGCTTTCGATGCCATGGGTCACCAGGGGACGTCTTTGAGCTTGAGCTGATAGCCCGTCTTGTTGATCATGAGGTGGCCTATGGGCGTGACGACGAAGAGGACGGCGATGGTGATGGGTTCCATGGGTGGGGCCCCGAAGGGGAGGACGAGGCTTGCAAAGGCGAGTCCTCCCACCACGAAGTTCAGCTGGTCCAGAAGAGGTGCCGGGGCGCCTTTCGGCATGCCCAACCTCCTTTTGATGAAGCTCCCCACTCCGTCGCCCACGATGGCTCCCAGGGAGAGGAGGAAGCCCACCTGGGCCGTGGTAGAGCCGATATCGAAGTTTGCCTGGATGAGGCCCACCACCGTCCCGCAGAGGACGCCGGCCAGGGAGCCCCTGACGGTGACCCCGTCGCCCAGGATCCGCTTCCCGTCGACGAAATGCCTGCCCAGGTCCAGCGGCCTCCCGTGGCCGAGGATGCAGGCGGCGGTGTTGGCCACATAGGCAGGGAGGAAGAAGTAGACGGCCTGGAAGAGGAGGGCGAGGAGGCTCACATCTCTCTAATGAGGCCAGGCGGCAATATATAAAATTTGTGCGTTCTCCCAGGCCCTTCCAAATTATATAGGGGCTCGGCATATGTAATGGCATGGGCGTACCGCTGACGGACCTCCTCGCCCCGAGCTCCCTAGAGTTCGAGGCCATGGGGGGGAAGCGCATCGCCATAGACGCCCTCAACTCCCTCTACCAGTTCCTCTCCATCATCAGGCAGCCCACGGGGGAGCTCCTCATGGACTCGAAGGGGAGGGCGACGAGCCACCTCTCGGGCCTCTTCTATCGCAACCTGAACCTCCTGGAGTTCGGTATCAAGCCCGTTTATGTATTTGATGGAAGGCCCCCCAGGCTCAAGGGCCGGACGACGGAGGTGCGGCGGGAGGCGAGGGAGAGGGCCGCCGTGGAGTGGAAGCGTGCCCTGGATGAGGAGCGGTACGAGCTGGCCAAGACCAAGGCCATGCAGTCCACCAGCCTCAACGAGGCCATGCTAAGCGACTCCAATGAACTTCTGGGCTACCTGGGCATACCATGCGTCCAGGCGCCATCGGAGGGGGAGGCCCAGGCTGCCCACATGGCCATGAAGGGCGAGGTCTGGGCAGCGGGCTCCCAGGACTACGACTCCCTCCTCTTCGGGGCCCCCAGGCTTGTGAGGAACCTGACGATATCGGGGAGGAGGAAGATTCCCCGGCGGAACGCCTACGTGGAGGTCAAGCCCGAGATCCTCCACCTGGAGAGGGTCCTCAAGGAGCTGGAGATCACGCGGGAGCAGCTCGTGGACCTGGCCATACTGATCGGAACGGACTACAACCCCAAAGGGATCGAGGGCGTAGGTCCCAAGAGGGCTTTAGTCCTGATAAGGGAGCACGGCGACGCGGAGAGGGCCCTGGCGGCGAAGGGCATCAGCCCGGCCTTCGATGTCCAGGAGGTGAGGGACCTCTTCCTCAACTACGAGAGGACCGACGACTACAAACTGGAGTGGGCCCCCATCGACAAGGAGAAGGTGACGAAATTCCTCTGCGACGAGAGAGATTTTTCCCCTGAGCGGATCGGGAACGCCCTCCAGAGGCTGGAGAAGGCCCAGGCTAAGAGCCAGGTCTCCCTCGACTCCTGGTTCGGGTAAGGGGATACCTATATATTGTACTTTTGAGGAAAAGAGGCCCAGGGGGTATGGTGTAGCGGCCTATCATAGCGGGCTCCAGACGCGCCGCATGGCCAGGCGGGAAAGACCCGCGGACCTGGGTTCAAATCCCAGTACCCCCATGACATTCCGGGGGTCGCTTCTTCATTTCGTACCAGCGGCCGTGAGTCAACACGTAGTCCCGCATGAACTCGACCCACTTCAGGTGCCTCTTCTCGGCCGCTATGAGCACCTCGATGGCCTTGCACTCTGGCTTCCCCACCTCTGCCAGGCACTTCTCGTAGAACTCGATGGACCGCAGCTCCGCCCTCCGAGCCTCCCTCAGGATGCCAGCCTCCAGGAGGTCCTTCACAGCCTCCCAGACTTCCTTCTCTCGGAGTTCCAGCTTCATGCCCCTTCCCACTTATAGTCCGTTCACTTAACAAGGAGAAAGGCTATTTATTCCCCGGCATATAGTCTACTCCCGTGCTCAGGCTCTTCGACACCAAGACGAGGAGGAAGGAGGTCTTCAGGCCCCGGGGGAGGGAGGTGAGGCTCTATACCTGCGGACCTTCGGTCTACGACTCCCCCCATATAGGGAACCACAGGACCTACGTGTGGGGGGATGTCATCAAGCGCTACCTGGAGTACCTGGGCTACAGGGTGCGCCACGTGATGAACATAACGGACGTGGAGGACAAGGCCGTGAGGACCGCAAGGCAGGAGGAGATAAGCCTCAGGGAACTGACGGGACGCCATGAGAGGGCCTTCTTCAAGGATGTAGAGGCCCTCAACCTGGAGCCCGCGGACTTCTACCCCAGGGCCACAGAGCACATCCAGGATATAGTGGTCCTGGTGAAGAGGCTCCTGGAGAAGGGGATGGCCTACC
>JBBSVP010000094.1:0-1664 GCA_038046745.1 Candidatus Hydrothermarchaeota archaeon | reverse complement strand
GAGCTGTGGCCAGGAGCGTCGTTCCTGGAGGACCGGTCCTGGCTTGGGCTCCAGGAGGACGGGGAGACCCCCGTGGTGGAGGGGGCGAGTATCAAGGCTACTGGGCCGATACGGACGGCGTACGGGAAGTGGGTCTACGAGGGGTTCTACCGGTGGATGGACAACGAGACGCCGTACACCTACCGGGGGAAGCAGGAGCAGTACGGGTATCTCGGGCGGGCCTACTTCGACCACGGATACGACTTCCGCCTCTCCAACGATCTCCAGGTCGAGGGTGTGGATGAGAACCTCCTGAAAAAGGTCAACGAGGTCCGCACCAAGACGAAATCCGACAAGGTAATCCTCATCGCCCACAGCATGGGGGGATACCAGGCCAGGCTCTTCGCAGACAAATATCCGGGCAGAGTCAAGGCCATCATCTTCCTCTCCACGCCCCACCACGGCGCCCCCAAGGCCTATGAGGCCCTGACGGGGGGCTACAACTTCGGGGTGAACCCGCTCCTCGTGACCGACTACCAGGTATGGGGCTTCGCCAGGAACTGGCCCGGGGCCTACCAGCTCCTCCCGGACTTTCCTTTTATACAGGAATCTGACGCCAAGGGGAATTGGACCCTGGAAGAGTCTTTCTACGGCGGCTGGATCTCCTACCAGGCCATGGAGCATTACAAGGCCGAGAGGTGGCCGGCGGTGAAGGGGGAGAATGATGTGGAGAAGGTGCTGGAGAGGGAGCTCCCAAGAGGACTCAACAGCCCCACAGTGGCGAAGGCCGCGCAGGAGTTCAGGGCGAAGTTCAACGCCATCACCTTGGATAAGGATATCCGGTTGGAGATCATCAACGGGGACAATCGGAGTACCACGTACGAGTTCCGCCCCGATTTTAAGGAGGAGTATTTCATCACTGGGACCGTTTTGATTAGCGGGATCAAGCTCCCATACAAAGTGCTGAGATTGACAGCGGTCACGGAACCGAGGGGGGACGAGACGGTATCGCTGCGGGGGCTCCAGTGGGATAAGGCGGCTAGAACCCAGACCGTGAACGAGGCGCATGGAAGCGTCCCTAACAATAGAGACGCCCAGCGGATGATGGCAGAGATCTTCGAGGAGATCAACCACGACAAACGGGACGAGTTGCGTCTTACACTGATAAACAAGACGGTAGAGCGCGAGCTGCAAAAACTGAGGGACAAGGAGCGGACGGAGGAAGCGGCGAAGGCCTACGCTGAGAAGGTCAAGGGGATGGAAAAACAGAAGGAGGCCGGGGGGAAGATCGACGAGAGCTTCCTCAACCGCCTGAAGGGGGACCTGGAAGGGCGGGCAAGGTCCATCGTCTTCGGTGAGTTGGGCGAGGGCAAAACCTACCGCATCAATATAATAGTCCCGGGGGCTGGCCAGTACGACGAGAAGAATCCCGATTTCAAGGCCTTCGTGGTAGTCCATGAGGGGAGGCTGGTGGACCTCGGCATCGGTACGGTGAAGCCGCAGGATGCTAAGGTGACGGTGAGAGACATGGATACCTTTGCGAAGGTCACCGTCGGACCAGAATATGCCTATTTGGGTGGGCAGGGAATCTCCCTGGGCGAGGCCTACAGGCAGGGATTGATAGAGGTGGACAGCGGCATCGTGAAGAACGCCCTCCTCAAGGCAGCCGAGCTGGTCAAGAAGTA
>JBBSVP010000093.1:0-3396 GCA_038046745.1 Candidatus Hydrothermarchaeota archaeon | reverse complement strand
TGAGAATCTCGAGGATCTGGGAGGCCTTTTTACCCCCCACGGTCCCGTCCTTCCTAACCAGGTCGGTGGGGAGATGACCGAAGTCCTCCAGGAAGGGCATGGCCCCCTTGGCGTAGACGAGCCCAATCCGGCGCATCCATCTAAGATGGGCGGGGGGATATAAAAATCTGGGCTAGGCCGGGTTGTACCGGTAGTCCCTAAGGGCCATCCTGACATGGACCCCGTGGTGGCAGAGGGGCCCCTCGTACCGCACAGGCAGGGGCAGCCCCGGGTCGAACACGGCCAGTCCCTCGGGTAGCGCAGTATCTGCCCTCCCGTCCGCCTGCATGGCAACGGCACAGAAGGCCTGGGGGTTCCAGAAGGCGGATGTATATGTGAGCAGTTTGGGTCTCCCCTCCTTGTCCAGCTGGAACTCCTCGTCGACTATCATAGTCCTGCCGTCCTGGAGCTCCAGGTCCCCGTACCTGGTGCAGGCGGTGGGGAGACATGCGGAGGTCAGATTCACTTGGCCCTGGACCCGGAAGCCCTCCTCCGATTCTTCCACCACATCGAAGGTCAGGACACCCACATACTTGCCTTTCATCAGCTCCAACTCATACTCGAAGTGCTGCCCCACCTTGAGCACGCCTTTCTCCAGGACCGGCTTCGCCTCTAAGGGGGAGGCGAGCTCCCCGTGGGTGCCGTAGTAGACGGCCAGGACATGTCCCCATAAGAGGAAGAGGGTGAAGATGACGGGAACCTTCATGAATCGCGCTAAGGCCCTCAGCATCTTTGTCCTCCATGTATGATATGGGCTGGACAACACTTAAACCCCGGGTTTACGCCGATGTCTCAAAAGGTTTAATATCTCCTGGCCAGAAAGGAGGGCCATGCCCTACAAGGACCTGCGGGAGTTCATGGAGGAACTGGAGGGCAGGGGGCTCCTGAAGAGGATAAAGAAGGAGGTGGACCCCCACCTGGAGGTGACGGAGGTCCTCGACCGCGCCGTCAAGGCCCGGGGGCCGGCGGTCCTCTTCGAACGGGTGAAGGGGTCCCGGTTCCCCATCGTGGGGAACCTCTTCGGCACCATGGAGAGGGTCCGGTTGGCCCTGGAGACTGAGAGGCTCGAAGAGGCAGGGGAGCGGCTGGTGGAACTCCTGAAGCCAGAGATCCCCACCACCCTGGTGGAGAAGCTGAGGACCCTGCCGAAGCTGAAGGAGATAGCGGCCTTCCCGCCCAAGATCGTGAGGCACGGCCCCTGCCAAGAGGTGATAATGGAAGAGCCGGACCTGAGCGAATTCCCAATACCCCAGTGCTGGCCGAAGGACGGCGGGCGGTACATAACCCTCCCCCTGGTCTTCACCCGGGACCCCGAGACAGGGGAGAGGAACGTGGGGATGTACAGGATGCAGGTATTCGATTCCAGGACCACCGGGATGCACTGGCAGATCCACAAGCACGGCGCGGAGCACTTGAGGGCCGCTGGGGCTAGGAAAGAGAGGCTGGAGGTGGCCGTGGCCCTGGGGAGCGACCCCGCCACCATCTTCTCGGCCATCGCACCCCTGCCAAAGGGCTTCGACGAGATGCTCTTCTCAGGCTTCCTGAGGGGGAAGGGCGTGGAGCTGGTGAGGTGCAAGACCGTGAACCTGGAGGTCCCGGCCCAGGCTGAGATCGTCCTGGAGGGGTACGTGGACCCGGCTGAACTGAGGATGGAAGGACCCTTCGGGGACCACACGGGCTTCTACTCGCCGGCGGAGCCCTACCCCGTCTTCCACCTCACCTGCATCACCCACAGGGAGAAGCCCGTCTACCCCACCACCATCGTTGGAAAACCGCCCATGGAGGACGGTTACCTGGGGAAGGCGGTGGAGCGCGTCTTCCTGCCCCTCATAAGGCTCCAATTGCCCGAGATTGTTGACATGAACCTCCCCATAGAGGGGTGCTTTCACAACCTCTGCATAGTCTCCATAAGGAAGTCCTACCCGGGCCAGGCCAAGAAGGTGATGTGCGCCCTGTGGGGGTTAGGACAACTCATGTTCACCAAGGCCGTCGTCGTGGTGGACCATGGCGTCAACGTCCAGGACCCCGGCCAGGTCCTCTGGGCCGTCTCGAACCTGGTGGACCCCCAGAGGGACATAACCATCATCCCGGGGGCCCCGGCCGATTCGCTGGATCAAGCTGGGCCCCTGCCGAACCTGGGCTCCAAGATGGGCATCGATGCCACGAGGAAAGGGAGGGAGGAGGGAGTCTACAGGGACTGGCCAGAGGAGATAACCATGGACGAGGGGGTGAAGGAGAGGGTCGAAGGGCTCTGGAAGACCCTCCTCTCCTGAGCTATGGAGAAGACGGACCTCGGGGTCTGCAATAAGGGGTTCAGGGCCGGCGGGATCAGAGGCATCGGGGGTGGGAAGTACGGGATGGCAGCCATAGTATCGGGGAGAGAGACCACCTGCAGCGCCATGTTCACCGCCAACAGGGTCAGGGCTGCCCCCCTCCTGGTGAGCATGGAGAACCTGGCCAGGGGACGTATATACGGCATCATCGCCAACTCCGGGAACGCGAATGCCTATACCGGAAGGGAAGGGCTGGAGGACGCCCGCAGGATGGCCGCCGTAGCGGCGGGGGAGCTGGGACTGAGGCCCGAGAACCTCCTCGTAGCCTCCACTGGGGTCATCGGGAGGAGGCTCGATATGGGGGTCATCGAAGCTGGGGTGAGGGCCCTACCGGCAGCTTTGGGTACCGACAGGGAGGCCTCTCTCAGGGCTGCGGAGGCGATCATGACCACCGACCGGTTCCCGAAGGTGGCCTCCGTCAGGGTCGAGCTGGACGACGGTACGGAGGTGGGGGTGGGAGGGATAGCCAAGGGGGCAGGGATGATAGGCCCAGACCTCAGGCACGCCACCATGCTCGCCTTCCTCACCACCGATGCCCACGTGCCGAAGGGGGAGATAGACGCCCTCCTGGCGGAGGCGGTGGAGGAGAGCTTCAACATGACCCTGGTGGATGGGGACACGTCGACCAACGATATGGTGGTCCTCCTGGCCAACGGGACCGCGGGGAACAAGAAGACCGTAGGTCTTGAGGAGGGGCTGGGCTACGTCACCAGGGAGCTGGCAAGGATGATAGCCAGGAACGGGGAGGGGGCGACGAAGCTCCTGGTGATAAGGGTGGAAGGGGCAAAGAGCGGGGGCGACGCCAGGAAGGTGGCCAGGACCATAGGGAGGTCAAGCCTGGTCAAGACCGCCTTCTTCGGGGGCGACCCCAACTGGGGGCGCATAGTGGCGGCGGCAGGCTACTCGGGGGCAGATTTCGACCCGGAGGTGCTGAGCCTCTCCCTCAGGAGCGGGGGTAGGGAGGCAGTCCTGGTGGAGAAGGGTAAGGTCCTGGCCTTCCAGGGGACGAGGGAGCTGGCGGCTG
>JBBSVP010000092.1:0-1467 GCA_038046745.1 Candidatus Hydrothermarchaeota archaeon | reverse complement strand
CGCCTGACCTCCTCCAGGTTGGGGGCCTTCCGCGGGTCTTGCGAGACCCACTTATATCTTATGATCCCTTGCTTGTCGATGACGAAGACCGATCTCTTGGCCACGCCCTTCAGCCCCAGGACCTCCTGGTGGAATACGCCATAGAGCTGGCAGACCTCTTTGTTGAAATCGGAGAGGAGCGGGAACCGGAGGCCGTATTTCTCGGCCCAGGCCCTGTGGGAGAAGATGCTGTCCACGCTTATGCCGAGAATCTGGGCGTCGAGGCCCTCGAAGGCCTTGATGCTGTCCCTCATCCCGCAGACCTCGTCGGTGCAGACCGGTGACCAGTCCAGGACGTAGAAGACCAGGACCACGTTCTTTTTGCCCAGGTAATCGCCCAGCTTCACCTTCTCCCCGATGGTGCTCGGTAGGGTGAAGTCCGGGGCCCTATCCCCAATCTTCAGCTCTGCCATGAGATCCCCCTGCATACCTCTGCGCCAGGGCTACTTATAGCTTCCTTCGGAAAATATATATCGCCCGGGTGCCAATTTCTAGATAAGGAGGGTGATCTATGCCCAAGGACGTGAAGAAGACCATGGCCAAGGCCGTCAGGGAGGGGAAGCCTCCCAAGGAGTACAAGATAAAAATCAGCGGCTGGGCCGCCGCGTACATAGAGAAGACGGCCAAGCAGAAGTTCCGCCAGACCCCAGAGAAGTACATCTCAGATATGGTGTCAGATCACGTCTGGGAGATGATGCGGAAAGAGCCCGAGGAAGAGGAAGATTAGTTCAAGGGGCCACATCGGCCCTGAGCCTCGTGGTCCACAGCCTTATCTCCTCACTCTGGCATCTCAGGGCAGAGATATCCTTCTCGCAGCCTCTGACGAGGGCGAAGGAGAGCCCCAGGAGGGCGTAGACAAGGATGGTGATGAGAACATCTGCAGGAATGGACATGATTCTCCCCCACTATCCCATAGGTGCATGTTATATATAAGCTTTTTTCGAGTTACAGAAATCAGTGGAGGGCCTCCACCAGGCCTGCGAGGTGAGAGATACCGTCCTGGTAGAGCCTCTCCCCCTTCGCAGTGATCCTGTAGAACTTCCTATTCGCCCTCCACTGGGCCTCCACGTAGCCGCCTTTCTCCAGGCGGTAGAGGACCACGTAGGAGGTCACCAGCGCCGGCTCGAACCCGAACCTCTCCCCGAGCCTCGACCTTATCTCGTAGGCATACATCTCCCGCTCCCGGAGGAGCCTGAGGATGTAGATCCAGAGGATATCCCTCGTCGTCTTGGCCTTGAGCCTCTTCAGGGGCATGGACTATTATATGACCATAAAATATTTATATCCTCCGCGCCCAGCGGGGGGCATGGGAAAGGTCAAGGTCGGGATCGTGGGCGTGGGAAACTGCGCCTCGGCGCTAGTCCAGGGGGTGGAGTTCTACAAGGATGCGGGGGAGGAGGCCTTCATCCCAGGGCTGATGCACGCCAA
>JBBSVP010000091.1:0-1154 GCA_038046745.1 Candidatus Hydrothermarchaeota archaeon | reverse complement strand
TCGCTGGCGGACTTTATCGCCTGGGTCTTGACCCTGAGGGGCTCTATGACCCCCTTCTTGAGCATATCGATGGGCTTGCCCTCGAAGACGTCTATGCCGTAGTTGACCCCATTCTTCTCGTGCTTGGCCCGGAGATCCACTAAGGTGTCGATGGGGTCCAGGCCCGCGTTCTCGGCCAGGGCCCTGGGTATCACCTCCATGGCATCGGCGAAGGCCTCTATGGCCAGCTGCTCCCGACCCCCCACGGACTTGGCGTAGGTCCTGAGCTGCTTGGCCACCTCGATCTCGGGCGCCCCGCCGCCTGCCACGACCTTCTTGTCGATGAGCGTCGCCGGGACGACGCCGAGGCAGTCCTGGATCGAGCGCTCGATCTCGTCCACGATCTGCTTTGTGCCCCCCCTGACCAGTATCGAGACCGCCTTGGGGTTCTTGCATTCCCGGACGTAGATCATCTTCTCGTCGCCTATCTTGATCTCCTCCACCACCCCTGCATGCCCCAGGTCCTTGGAGGTGATCTCCTTCAGGTTCGAGACGATCCTGGCAGCGGTAGCCCTGGACAGCTTCTCCAGGTCTGACTTGCTCACCCTCCTGGCGGCGAAGATCCCTTCCTTGGCCAGGTAGTGCTGCGCAAGGTCGTCGATCCCCTTCTGGGCGAAGAGGACATTGGCCCCGGCCCCCTTTACGGCCTTGACCATGTTGAAGAGGCCCTTCTCCTCCTCGTCGATGAAGGCCTTGAGCTGGGTTGGATCAGTAATGCGGATCTTGGCGTCGATCTCGGTCTTCTTGACCTCCATGGCAGAGTCGACCAGCGCGATCCGGGCCTTCTCCACCCTCGTCGGCATGGCCGAGTGGACCCGCTCTTTGTCTATGATTATGCCCTTGATGAACTCCGTGTCCCCTATCCCGCCGCCGGTCTTCTTCTCCACCTTTATGTTGTCCTTGTCGACCCGCACCTCGCCGCCCTCGACCTCGGAGACGGCCCGCACCGCCTTTACCACCAGGTTTGCAAGGTGCTCGCTGGCCTTGTCAGCGCTCCGACCCGTCATGGAGGTGATGGCCACCTTCTTCAGGGTGGCCTCGTCGTCGATGGAGACCTTGGTGGCGATCTTATTCAGTATCTCGATGGCCTTGTCAGCGGCCAGCCTGTAGCCCTG
>JBBSVP010000090.1:1872-13554 GCA_038046745.1 Candidatus Hydrothermarchaeota archaeon | reverse complement strand
GTGTATGCGGCCACCCCTTTTATTCCGAAGAGTAGGATGTGCTTGAGGGAACGGATGTCAGGGTTCTCAGTTGGGTCGGCCTTCAGGCTCACCGCTTCCGCCTGTTTGATCATCCCCTCCTCTGTGGGGGCTGGCATAAAATTCGCCGCAGCTTCGGTGAATTCGGTCTTCCCGCCGGCAGCCTTGACCTTCGCCTTCAGCGTATTCCGCAGCTCCACTGTACGCTTTATGAGCTCAACAAAGCGTTCTGGATCAAAATCTACATTGGTCAAGGTCGAAAACATTGCCTCGCAGGTGAAGAGATCGACTTCCGAGTAGGTGATGCCCACCTTGCGGCCTTCCACCGCATAGAGGGAGAGGCCCTGGAGCGCGTGGATCAGCAGGTCCTGCAGGGCGGCAACTTCAGGCTTTTTGCCGCATACTCCGACGACTGTACAGCTTTGGCCTTTGGCGGTTTGCTCACATTGATAACAGAACATAGTTCTCTCCTCTTTCCTCCCACCTTAATATGTTCTTTCCCGAACATGTTAGGGACAAAAGTTTTATAGCAACTCATAACGCGATGGAAGGAAGCCACCGTCAAAGAAGGGGAGTCTATCTTCAAACCCGGGGAGAAGGGCCCGGAAGTGTAGGCGTATAATAAATTTTCCTACGTTAAGTATTTATTCAAGGAGAGAATATCCGTCACTACTCCGCCCAGGTCGGGGCAGATTTTAGAGGCAGAGGAGAATGAAAAAGAGCAGATCATCGAACCCGGCCCTCATCGGGCTCATCCAAGAACTGACGAAGAAGACCTATGAGGAGAAGGCTTCTATATGGAGGGATGTGGCATCGAGGCTCACAAGGCCCGCATCCAACAGGGCCCAGGTGAATATAAGCGGTCTCTCCAGATGCACCAAAGAGAATGAGGTGGTAGTGGTACCTGGAAAGGTCCTGGGCAGTGGGATCCTGGACCATCCCATCACCGTGGGGGCCTTCGACTTCTCCGCCCAGGCGGCTGAGAAGATCAAGGCCGCTGGCGGGGAGTGCATGCCCATAAGGGAGCTGATGACCCGGTTCCCGAAGGGTTCGAATATAAAGCTCGTGGAGTGATCCCATGGAAGTCATCGATGCCAAGAACCTCATCGTGGGGCGCCTTGCCACTCATGTGGCAAAGAGGCTCCTACGAGGGGAGAGTGTAACTGTCGTGAACGCTGAGGAAGGCATCATCTCGGGTTCCAGGACCTACATCCTGGCCAAGTACCTCCACCGGAGGGAGAGGAAGAGCATCGTCAATCCTGCGAGGCACGGCCCTTTCTTCCCCCGCAGGCCCGAGGCAATACTCCGCCGGGCTGTGCGAGGGATGCTCCCCTACGAGAAGGCCCGGGGGCGGGAGGCCTACAAGAGGCTCAAGGTCTTTCTCGGGGTGCCAGAGGAGCTCAAGGGCGCAGCTGCCGAGACGGTAGTCGAGGCAGATGCCTCGAAGTTGCGGGTGCCAAAGTATATGAAGCTGGGGGAGCTGAGTCAGCTCATGGGGGCCAAGTTATAGGAGGCTGAGATGAAGCCCATACAGTCATCGGGGAAGAGGAAGACGGCCATAGCCAGGGCCACCCTGTACGATGGGACAGGGGCCGTTAGGATAAATAAGCGTCCCCTGGAGATCTTGGAGCCAGAGATGGCCAGGATGAAGATCATGGAGCCTCTCATGCTGGCCGGGGACCTGGCGAAGAAGGTAGACATCGATGTAGATGTCCACGGTGGAGGTTTTATGGGCCAAGCAGAGGCCGTTAGGACCGCCATAGGGCGGGGGCTCACGGCTCTCTCAGGAGATGCGAGCCTGAAGGACCTCTTCCACGAGTACGATAGGACGATAACAAAAGGAGATCACAGGAGAAAGGAAACGAAGAAGTACGGCGGCCACGGGGCAAGGGCCAAGAGGCAGAAGTCCTACAGGTAGCCGCCAGAGGTGGAGCTTGATCATCCCGGTAAGGTGCTTCAGTTGCGGAGGCGTCATAGGAGATAAATACGAAGAGTTCAAGACCAGGATAGAGAAGAAGGAGAGCCCGAAGGAGGTACTGGATTCTCTAGGGATAAAGAGGTACTGTTGCCGGCGGATGATCCTTAGCCAGATAGACTTCGTGGATGAGGTGATAAGGTTTGACGAAACGGGGCCGTAGGGTAGCCTGGTCCATCCTTCCAGCTTGGGGTGCTGGAGACCTGAGTTCAAAATCCCCCTAGGCGGACTAGACGTATGAAAATCTCGGCGGCCCCACCACTACTGATACAAGGAGGAGGTAGGTTGAAACTAACACGGTTCGAGAAGGCGCGGATTATAGGCGCCAGAGCACTCCAGCTCTCCATGGGCGCTCCCGCGCTGATAAAGGAGATGGAAGACACCATGGACCCCATGCTGGTGGCCATAAAGGAGCTGGAGAACGATGTCATACCCATCACCGTGAGGAGGCGGCTGCCGGAGAAGAAGGAGTTGTGGGCTTGATGAACCCCACCATCATAGAGGATATAAAAGCCAGGAAGGTCCTGGACAGTAGGGGGAACTGGACGATCGAAGTAGACGTGATAACCCGTCTGGGCTTCGGGAGGTGCGCAGCACCGAGCGGCGCCAGCACTGGGAAGTACGAAGTGGTATCCCTCCCCGAGAACAACGTGGACAAGGCCCTGGTGGAGGTGGAGGAGTCCATCACCCCCGAGATGGTGGGCATGGATGCCGAGGAGCAGGAGGTCATAGATAGCATCTTGAAGGAGGTCGATGGGACAGGGAACTTCGCCAGCATAGGGGGAAATACGGCCGTGGCCCTCTCCCTGGCCAATGCCAAGGCCGCCGCATCGTCCTATGGGCTATCCCTCTACAGGTACCTGGGCGGGAACTTCGCCACCGAGATCCCCTACCCCCTGGGTAATGTGATCGGGGGCGGGGCCCACGCCGTCAACGCCACTGATATCCAGGAGTTCCTCACCATCCCCGTGGGCGCCAAGGACGCTAAGGAGGCGCTCTCCGTGAACTCCGAGATCCACAAGAGGGCCAAAAATGCCCTCCTGAAGAAGACCAAGTACAACCTTGGCAAAGGGGATGAGGGGGCATGGGCCCCAAACATAAAGGACGAGGAGGCCCTCAAGGTCCTCTCAGCAGTCTCAAAGGAGGTAACCGGTGAGACGGGGGTAGAGGTGAGGCTCGGCATGGACGTGGCGGCCTCGGAGCTATGGGACTCAAAGGCCAAGCGGTACGTGTATAAGCAGGAGGGAAAGAAGAGGACGGTGGACGAGCAGGTGGAATACATCTCGGGGCTCATAGAGGACTACGACCTCTTCTACGTCGAAGACCCTATCCAGGAGGAGGACTACGAGGCATTTGCCGCCCTTACCAAGGGCGCCAAGTGCCTCATCTGCGGCGATGACCTCTATGTGACCAACGTGCGGAGGCTCCAGGAGGGGATAAGGAAGAAGGCCACAAACGCCATCCTGATAAAGCCGAACCAGTGTGGCACGCTGACCGATACCTATAGGGCCGTCTCCCTGGCCAAGAGGTCGGGGATAACGCCTGTCCTCTCCCATCGCTCGGGGGAGACGGTGGATGAGACCATAGCCCACCTGGCCGTTGCCTTCGGTTGCCCCATAATAAAGACGGGGGTCGTGGGAGGGGAACGCATAGCCAAGCTCAACGAGCTTATAAGGATCAGCGAGGAGCTCTCGACCCAGCGGGGACGGATGGCCGCCCTCCAGTAACCTTTATATGTCGATGGAGTGAGGAAAAACCTATGGAGAACCTTCTGACCAACCTGGACAACTACCTGGCCGCCGGGATACACATAGGTACCCAGCAGAAGAATGCGGACATGAAGCCCTACATCTACAAGGTGCGGGCCGACGGCCTCTACGTCCTGGACGTCAAGAAGTCCGATGTGCGGATCAGGGCCGCTGCCAAGTTCTTGGCCCGTTTCCAGCCAGATAAGATTCTGGTGGTCTCCAGAAGGCAGTATGGGCAGAAGCCCATCGAGGACTTTGCTAAGCTCGTGGGCGTCACAGCCATAGCAGGCCGCTTTGTGCCAGGGACCCTCACAAATCCAAATCTATCAACCTTCATGGAGCCCGAGGTCCTGGTGGCCACGGACCCCCGGGGGGATGAGCAGGCCCTGAAGGAGGCCAGCGATATAGGCATACCGGTCGTAGCCCTTTGTGATACCGACAACGCCTTGGCTGGAGTGGACCTGGCAATACCGACCAACAATAAAGGGAAGAAGGCCCTGGCCATAGTCTACTGGCTCCTGGCCAAGGAGATTTTGAGCAACAGGGGGCAGCTCCCCGAGGACTTCATACCCTTGGAGAAGTTCGGAGAGGAATAGCCTTCCCGATGGTAGAGATAGTCCATCAGCCCATAAAACAGCTTATAGTACTTGAGGTAATCCCTTACGATACCCCCCGCAGCATGGCGAAGGCAATAGGGACCATAATGCGGGCGGGGCATCCTGCTATCCTAAACTGGGCCGAGGGCATAGTCTTCATCTACAATCCCCTCCCACCCACTACAGAGCGGCTCATGGAGAAGTACCTGGAAGGCACCGCCTTCTGCTCCAGCGTTGTCTTCTCTTCGCTACCCGAGTACAGCCCCAAGATAACCATAGAGGACCCTGGCCTCGGGACTGTGGAGATACCCATCCTGGACGTGACCCAGAACAGGATCATGCGGGACCTGGCCATCTGGCTGAAGACCTTCCGGGAGGCGAAGGGGAGGTAGATGCGCAGGCCAGCGGTGGCAGGAAAGTTCTATCCTGCCGATCCCGAGAGGCTGAAGAGGCAGGTGGAGGAGGGCTTCCTCCATCCCCTGGGCCCCGGAGAGCTCCCCAAGGGCACGGGACGGGAGAGGGAGGTCGTAGGTGCCATAGTCCCTCACGCCGGCTACATCTACTCGGGCCCTGAGGCCGCTGCCGTATATCATGAACTGGCCAAGGAACGGAAGCCCAAGACCATGGTAATCATGGGCCCCAACCACACGGGCCACGGCAGTGCCATGGCGATCTCCAAGGAGGCCTGGTTGACCCCATTCGGGGAGGTGCAAGTGGACCTGGAAGGGGCCGACATGCTCCTGGACATCTGCCCCGTCCTCTCCCACGATGAGGCGGCCCACAGGTACGAGCACTCCATCGAGGTCCAGCTCCCCTTCCTCCAGTACATATACGAAGACTTCCAGTTCATCCCCATCTCCTTCGGGACCCAGGACCTGGAGAGCTGCATGGAGGTGGCCTCGGCCCTGGCGGTGCTGAAGGACGCCTTGATCCTGGCCTCCAGCGACTTCACCCATTACGAATCACAGGAGGCGGCGGCAAGGAAGGACGGCGAGGCCATCAAACACATCCTGGCCTTCGACGAAGAGGGGTTCGTGCGGGCAGTCTACGGGCAGGGGTTCACCATCTGCGGCCACGGCCCCATAGCAGCCTGCCTCGCGGCCTCCAAGAGATTAGGCGCCCGGAGGGCAGAGCTCCTCAAGTACGGGACGAGCGGGGAGATACTGGGAGATTTTACCCAGGTGGTGGCCTATGCGGGCATGGTCTTCAAGAAGTAAGGGGGCTGTTCATGGTCATAACGTCTGCACCTGGTAAGGTGATCCTCTTCGGGGAGCACGCGGTGGTATACGGGGAGCCAGCCCTGGCAGGCGCCATAGAGAGACGGGTATACGTGGAGATGGAGGAGAGCAGGAGGAATGGTCTCACGATCTCCTCGGAGGGGGTGGAGGATGGTGACGAGTACGCCCTCAGGTACCTGCGGAAGGCGGTGGAGGTGGCCTTGGTCGATCTGGGGGCCGATAGGGACAGGGGGTTGGAGGTCCGGGTGGCCTCCCATATCACCACGGCCTCGGGCCTCGGCTCCTCGGCAGCAGTCTCGGTGGCCACCATCCTGGCCGTATCCCGCCTCTTGGATGCGGAGCTCTCCGGCGAGGCCCTTGCAGGGCTGGGGCATCAGGTGGAACTCCAGGTCCAGGGGGCCGCTTCCCCCACCGACACCCTCACCTCAGCCTTGGGTGGGGTGCTCTACATCGAGCCCGGGAAGGGATACAAGCGTATCGCTGTCTCCATCCCGTTGGTGGTGGGCTGCACCGGCGACCCCAGGGCCACGAAGGAGATGGTGAGAGGTGTGAGGGACCTCCGGGACCGTTACCCTGGCATCGTGGGCCCCATCATAAAGAGCATAGGGGAGGTTACCAGGGAGGCCAAGGTGTGCCTGGAGGAGAGGAGGGACATAGGTGAGCTGATGAACATAAATCATGGCCTCCTGGAGGCCCTGGGGGTAGGGACAAAGGGCCTCTCTCACCTCGTCCACGCCGCCAGGGTTGCCGGGGCCTCCGGTGCCAAGATCACCGGGGCAGGGGGCGGGGGTTCCATGATCGCCTACGCCCCCCGAGAGGTGGAGCGGGTGGTAAGGGCCATCGAGGGGCTGGGCTGCACCGCCTTTCAGGTCTCCATAGCGGTGGAAGGGGCGCGAGTTGAAAAGAAAGGTTTATTATAACCGGGAGAGAGCCCTATTACGATGATCCCATCTCGGAAGCTGGACCACATCCTCATCTCCATGGAGAAAGACGTCCAGAGCAGGAAGGGGAACGGCTTCAAGGAGATAACCTTCGTCCACAGGGCCCTCCCAGAGATAGACAAGGAGGAGATAGACCTATCTGTGGACTTCTTCGGGAGGAGGATCAAAGCGCCCATCGTCATCGCGGGGATGACGGGGGGGCACGAGAAGGCATTGGAGATAAACCGCAACCTTGCCCTGGCGGCCCAGGAGATGGGCATACCCATGGGGGTGGGCTCCCAGAGGGCCGCCCTCGAAGATCCAAGCCTCGTCCCCACCTACTCCGTGGCCAGGGATGCGGCCCCCGACGCCTTCATCATAGCCAACATCGGGGCCGTCCAGTTCGCCAGCGGGTATGGCCTGAAGGAGGCTGAACGGGCCGTGGATATGATAGGCGCCAATGCGCTCGCAGTCCATCTCAACCCCCTCCAGGAGGCCCTCCAGCCGGAGGGGGACTGGTCCTTCAAGGGGTGCCTGGATGGGATCAGAGGCCTCAGAGGGTTAAGGGTCCCTATCATAGCGAAGGAGACGGGGGCTGGCATCGCCCGGGAGGAGGCGGTCCTCCTGGAAGAGGCAGGGGTCCAGGGGATCGACGTGGGGGGATTGGGAGGCACCTCCTTCGCCGCCGTGGAGCAGTACCGGCAGGAGAGGGACTCTGGCAGCACCTTCAGGGAGTGGGGGATCCCCACGGCTGTATCGGTCATAGAGTGCGTCGAGTACACGGACTGCAAGGTGATAGCCACAGGAGGGATAAGGTCTGGTCTGGATGTAGCCAAGGCCCTGGCCCTGGGGGCCGATGCCTGCGGCATAGCATGGCCTCTCCTCAGCAGGGCCCTCAAGGGACCCGGGGAAGTGGTCAAAGAGGTGGGGCGTCTCCTGGAGGAGCTCCGCATAGCGATGTTCCTCCTGGGGGCCAGAGACATGGGGGGACTCAGGGGGTCTGACATGATAATCGGGGGAGGAGTAAGGGAGTGGTTGGAGGGGAGGGGCATGGAGTGGCGGAAGTTCGCCAACAGAAGGCTAGTGGAGAGATAGAACAACAAAAAAGGTGAAAAAAATGGAGATTATACCTGTAGGAGGATACAACGAGTTTGGGCGGAATATGACCGCCCTGAGGGTCAAGGACGATGTCCTGATCATAGACATGGGGATCAGGCTCGACAGGGTCATGGTCCACGAGGACACGGACATCTCGAGGATGACGCCGGCCCAGCTGGTTAGCCTGGGCATCATCCCGGACGATTCGGTGGTGGGGAAAGGGGTCAAGGCCATAATACTGTCCCACGGCCACCTGGACCATCTGGGGGCTGTCTCTATCCTGGCCCATAAGTACAACGTCCCCATCATAGGGACGCCCTACACCATCGAGCTGGTGGAGAGGGAGCTGGGGCATAGGTCGGCGATACCCCTCTATACCCTGGAGGAGGGGGAGACCCTCCAGGTGACGCCGAAGCTGAGCATCGAGTTCGTCAGGATGACCCACAGCATACCCCAGACGGTGATGCTGGTGGTACATACCGCCGAGGGGCGCCTGGTCTATGCCAACGACTTCAAGCTGGACGACACCCCCGTCATAGGGGAGAAACCGGACTACCGGCGGATGCGGGAGCTTGGAAAGGAGGGCATCAAGTGTCTCATAGTCGAGACTACGGGGATGGACAAGGAGGGGCGCACGCCCTCCGAGAGGATCGCTAAGCAGCTCCTGGAGGAGAATATCCTGAAGAGCGACAGGGGGAAGGGGCTCATAGTGACCACCTTCTCATCCCACATAGCAAGGATAAGCAGCATAGTCCAGATGGCCATCCAGGTGGGCCGGACACCCATATTGCTCGGGCGTTCCATGGAGAAGTACGTGGGGATAGTAGAGAGGGTAAAGATCCTCCAGCTCCCTCCAGATACCCATATGTACGGGGACCCGGAGTCGGTGAAGCAGAGCCTCCAGAGGGTCGTGAAGGATGGGAAGGAGAAGTACGCCCTCATCGTCACGGGCCATCAAGGGGAGCCCGACGCCCTCCTCTCCAGGATGGCCGACAAGAAGTTCCCCTACAAGATCCAGAGGGACGACGAGGTTATCTTCTCCGCCGGCATCATACCCAACCCCATAAACGTGGCCAACCGCTACGGGTTGGAGACGAGGCTCAAGCTCCAGGGGGCGAGGCTCTTCAAGGACATCCACGTCTCGGGGCATGCGTCCATGGAGGACCACAGGGACTTCCTCAAGATTCTCCAGCCAGAGAACGTCATCCCATGCCACGGCGACCTCCGGGCATTGGCCACGTATGCCGAGATGGCAGAGGGATTCGGCTACACCCTGAACAAGGACGTCTTCCTGGCCAGGAATGGGCGCAAGTTGGAGCTCAGGGGATGAGGTATTCGGAGATAGTAAAGACATACGAGCTGATCGAAGCCACGACCAAGCGCCTGGAGATGACAGATTCCCTGGTAGAACTCTTTCGGAAGACGCCCAAGGAGGTGGTCAAGAAGGTCACCTACCTCACCCAGGGGAGGCTCTACCCTGACTTCGTCGACATAGAGCTGGGGATGGCCGAGAAGCTGGCCATAAGGGCCATCTCCATGGCCATGGGCGCCTCGCCGGAGGAGGTGGAGAGGGACTACAGGGAGAGGGGGGACCTGGGGCTCACCGCTGCTGTGCTGGCAGAGAGGAGGCGCCAGGCCACTCTCTCCAGCGGCGTCCTGACGGTGGAAAAGGTCTACGATTCCCTGGACAGGATTGCCAGGTCCTCTGGCCCCGGGTCCGTGGACCTCAAGGTAAAGCTCCTGGCGGGCCTCCTGGCGGACGCGGAGCCGAAGGAGGTCAAGTACATCCTGAGGGCTGTCACCGGGAAGCTGAGGCTGGGGGTAGCAGACATGACGATCTTGGACGCCCTGGCCCTGGCCTACACCGGGGATAAGGGCAACAGGGAGGCGATAGAGAGGGCCTACAACCTCAGGTCCGACCTGGGGGAAGTGGCGGAGGCCCTGGCCAAGGGGGGGCTGGTAGGGATCCAGGGGGCCCGGGTGGAGATAGGGAGGCCCATAAGGATGATGCTGGCCCAAAGGCTGGCCACGCCCCAGGAGGTCCTGGAGAAGCTCGAGGGGAGGGCAGCCTGTGAGTGGAAGTACGACGGGGAGCGCATCCAGATCCACAAGGACGGCGATAAGGTGACCCTCTTCTCCAGGCGGCTTGAGAACATAACCCACCAGTATCCGGATGTCCAGGCGCTGGTGGCTGAGCATGTGAAAGCGCCGAAGGCGCTTGTGGAGGGGGAGTGCGTGGCCGTGGACACGGATACGGGCGATCTGCTGCCTTTCCAGGAGCTGATGCATCGCCGGAGGAAGTACGGGATAGCGGAGGCCCAGGAGAAGTTCCCCATAAGCCTCTTCCTCTTCGATGCCCTCTACATAGGCGAGGACCTGACGCAGATGCCTTACACCGAGAGGAGGGAGCGGCTCAGAGCCAGCGTGGAGCCCTCCGAGAGGCTGCGGCTGGCCGAGGCCCTGGTGACCCCCAGCCCGGCCGAGGTGGACTCTTTCTTCGAGAGGGCCATCGAGGCCGGGTGCGAGGGCCTGATCATCAAGTCCCTCGAAGGCCCATACCAGGCCGGAGCCAGGGGCTGGCTCTGGATAAAGCTGAAGCGGTCATACCAGTCGAAGATGGCGGAGCCCATCGATGTCGTAGTGGTGGGGGCCTTCGCCGGGCGGGGGAAGAGGTCCGGCTCCTATGGGGCGCTCCTGACGGCCGTCTACGACAGGGCCGAGGACGCCTTCGCCACGATATGCAAGGTGGGCACGGGCTTCACCGATGAGACTCTGGCTGCGCTACCCGAGAAGTTCGCCGAGTACAGGATAGCCCATCCCCACGCCCGCGTCAGGAGCGAGTTCAAGGCCGACGTATGGTTCATCCCCGCCATCGTTATGGAGATCATAGGTGACGAGCTGACCCTGAGCCCCATCCACACCTGCGCGAAAGGCGCCATAAGGCCCGGCGCCGGGATAGCTGTCCGCTTCCCGCGCTTCACCGGGAGGTGGAGGGATGACAAGGGGCCCGAGGACGCGACGACTGTGGAGGAGGTCCTGGGGATGTATAGGGCCCAGCTGAAGAGGGTGGAGGAGGGGGAAGGGGTCTAATCACCCCACCGCCATCTCCTCCCCCCGGACCTCCCCCTTGAACCGTCTCAGGTTCAAGCTATCGATGGGGATGGAGGTCCGCCCATCCACGATGAGCTCTGCAACGAGCTTCGCCACGATGGGGCTCAGCATGAAGCCGTGGCCGCAGAAGCCGTTGGCCTGGATGAAGCCATCGAGGCCGTCTGTCACGCCCAGGATGGGCTTCCCGTCGGGCGTCACGTCGTAGAGGCCTGCCCACTGGCGCAGCACTTTTACCCCAGAGAGCCTCGGGGCCAGAGTGACCAAAGCCTTCGCCGTCCGCTCCAGGAACTCCAGGCCCGAGTCGGTGCGGTAAGAGGGGGGCTCCGCATCCCCTGTCCCGGCCACCACCTCGCCCCTCATGGTCTGGGCGAAGTAGGTGTTGTGATGAAAAGAGATGACGAGGGGATCCAGAAATGGCTTGAGGGGCTCCGTGACCAGGATCTCCCGCCGGTAAGGGGTGTTGGGGAGCTCGACGCCCGCCATCCTTGCCAGGTTCCTCGCCTCAGCGCCGGCCGCGTTGACCACCACAGGGCTCTCTATCCCCCCCCGGGTCGTCTTTACACCCTTTACCCTTTCCCCTGCCACCTCTATGGCCCTGACCTCGGTGAAGGGCTCTATCTCTACCCCTAGCCTCCTGGCGGCCCTCGCGTAGCCCCAGACGACGGGGTCGTGGTGGGCTATTCCATCGGTAGGACAGTAAGCCCCGCCCAGCACCTCAGCCTCCACCGCAGGTGCTATCCTCCTGACCTTCTCGGCATCCACGACCCTGCTGGGGACCCCCAGGGAGTTCTGGAGTTTCACATTCCTCTCGAAGCTGGCCAGCTCCTCCTCGGTGAAGGCCAGGAGGAGATAGCCACCCTGCCTGAACCAGACGTTGAATCCAAGCTCCTCGCTCAGGCGTTCCCAGAGCCTGACGCTCTCCCTCGCCAGGACGATGTTCTCCTCGTCCACCTCGATGACAGCGGCGAGGCCGGCGCG
>JBBSVP010000090.1:0-1862 GCA_038046745.1 Candidatus Hydrothermarchaeota archaeon | reverse complement strand
CTCGGTCCCCCACTGTTGCCTTATCCCCCCTGCGCACCTCCCCGTCGCCCCGGAGCCGAGGTAGCCCTTCTCGATGACCACGACGCCCCTCATTCCCTTCTCGGCCAGGCGGTAGGCTATCCCCAGGCCTACGGCCCCGCCCCCCACGATGACGGCCCCTGCCTTATCTCGCACCCTTCCCACCAGCCAGCTTTCCCAGGTCCACAGGCCTCGCCGGAGGCCTCTGGGTCGTGAGGCGCACTGAGGACGGGTCCTTCCCCTCCTCCCTAGCCAGGAGCTCCACCAGGGACCGGAGGCAGAGCTTTCCCTGGCATATCCCGGTCCCCACGCCTGTGTACCTCTTCAGGGACTCTATATCCCAGTAGCCCTCCCTTATGGCCCGCTTCACCTCCGCGTACCTCACATCCTCGCAGGTGCAGAGGAAGCCCCCCTCCCTCATCGCCCATGTACCTTCCGTCGCCACGCCTCCAGGCGAGGATGTCATCCTCCTCTCCATCTCCTCTTCCAACCTGGGGTCCCTGTAGCCCAGGTCCAGAGCTGCTGAAACTCCAGCGATAAGACCCTGAGAAGCGGCTCCAGCGGGGTCGAAGGCACCTACCACGCCTCCGGCCGCGTAGACGCCCTCCAGGCTCGACCGCATCCCCGCATCGTGGGTCGGAACGTAGCCCACCCCAGGCACGTACTCGGCCCTGCACCCGGCCTGGAAGGGGAGCTCGTGGGCCGGCTTCAGTCCAAGGGCCAGGCAGAGGAGGTCGGCTTCCACTAGCTCTTCTCCGCCGTCTCTTACGAGAGAAACTCCCTCCAAGTTGCCTTGCCCGTAGGCGGCCTTCAGGCACGCAGAGGTGAAGATGGGTATCCCCTTCTTGCCGAGCCTCTCTGCCGTGGCCTCGCTGCCCAAGACCTTCGGGCCCTCTTCCAGGAGACCTTGCACCTCCACCCCGGCCCGATCCAGCTGGAAGGCGAGGCTTAGAGCCAGGTCCCCGGTGCCCAGGACCACGGCCTTCTTCCCGGGCCTAATGCCCTCGCCGTTCATCAGCCTCAGGGCACCAGCGGCCAGGAGGACCCCAGGGAGGTCGTTCCCCTCGAAGGGCGGGTACAGGTCGTAGGCGCCGGTGGCCAGGATGACCCTCCTGGCCCTCAGCTTGAGGAGCCCCTCCCCCCTGACAACGCCCAGAAGGTTCCCGGGGTAGAGGCCTACTACCGTCGCTGGGGCCACGACCTCCACCCCGAGGCCCTGGACCTCCTCGGAGAGCTTCGCCACCTCTTGGGCGGCTATCCCCTCCCCCCATCCTGGTATTCTATCCGCGTGGTACGTCAGCCTCCCTCCGAGCCTTCGCCCTTCGTCCACCAAGGCCACTTTGGTCCCCGTCATGGCTGCGTGTTTAGCGGCGGCCAGCCCGGCCACGCCACCGCCCACCACAACCACTTCTGTGATTCTCTCGACGGTCCCTGCCGTCTCCGCCCCCGCGGCCGGGAGGGCCCCGTAGCCGGCCATCCTCCTGACCAGGCGCTGGTAGAGGGGGCGCATAGGCCCCGGGCCTATGAAACGTCGGTACTGGAAGCCCACCGGGAAGAGGGGTGCCAGACGGTCCAGGACAGATAGTAGGTCCAGGTCGGGGCCGGGGTAAGAGTTCTGGGGCTCTACCCGCATTCCCTCCCTGGCGATTGTAGTGCAGCCCCTGACGTTTGGGACCCCGTCCACCCTCACCATGCAGTTGGGGCACCAACCCCCCATACAAAGGAGCCCCCTAGGTCTGTGGTACTTTATACTCCTGGAGAAGGCCCTGATGCCGGAGGCGTAGAGGGCCGCAGCGATGGTCTCCCCCTCATAGGCCACGATAGCCCTCCCGCGGTAGTAGAAC
>JBBSVP010000089.1:5294-6128 GCA_038046745.1 Candidatus Hydrothermarchaeota archaeon | reverse complement strand
GAAGAGGATGGGGAGGAGGGAGGTCAGGAAGACGGCGTTGGTGAAGGCCGAGAGAGCCATGGTAGGGAAGAGGGTATAGGCGCCTGGCGGAGGTCTGGGGAAGACCGCAGCCAGGCCTACCAGTACCTTGGCGTCGCCGCCTCCCAGGAGGCCGAGGCGGTGGAGGGCGCCCATGAGGAGGGCCGTTGTAAAGACGGAAATAGCGAAGGCCACGGCCTCGCCCCGGGCCGGGGCAGCCATCTGGTAGAGGAGGCCCATGAGGAGGAGCCCCAGCCAGGGGCCCTCGCCCAACTCCCTCCTCCTCCAGTCCTGAAGGGAGGCGTAGAGGAGGATCAGCACCGTGAGGAGGGTCTTGGGCTCCAGCATCCATCTCGCCTGATCCCCCCTCTAAAGCCCCTATCTAATTAAATATATGTAGAGGGCCATACTTAGGGTACGGAGATGGCTGGCAATACCTTCGGCGTAGTCTTCAGGGCCACGACCTTCGGGGAGTCCCACGGCGGTGGCGTGGGGGTCCTGGTGGACGGCTGCCCCGCTGGGCTGGAGCTCTCCGAGGCCGATATCCAGAGGGAGCTGGACCGGCGGAGGCCGGGCCAGAGCGCTCTCACCACCCCCCGACAGGAGAAGGACGAGGTGGAGATCCTCTCAGGGGTCTTCGAGGGCCGTACCCTGGGGACGCCCATCCTCATGGTAGTGTACAACCGTGAAGCGGATTCAACGCCCTACCTGGAGCTGAGGAACAGGCCCAGGCCCAACCACGCGGACCTCACCTACGCCCTCAAGTACGGCCACAGGGACTGGCGGGGCGGGGGGAGGGCCTCGGGGAGGGAGACC
>JBBSVP010000089.1:0-5284 GCA_038046745.1 Candidatus Hydrothermarchaeota archaeon | reverse complement strand
GGGGCTGTGGCTAAGAAGCTCCTGGGGCGGCTGGGGATCGAGGTCCTGGGCCACACCCGGGAGGTCCAGGGGATAAGGGCCGGGGAAGTAACCCCCGAGGAGATAAGGGCCAGGGCCGAGGGGAGCCCCCTCCGGTGCGCAGACCCGGACGCATCCCGAAAGATGGAGGAGGCGGTCCTGAAAGCGAAGGAGGAGGGGGACTCCGTGGGCGGGGTGGTGGAGGTCATAGCCCTCAACGTCCCACCGGGGTTGGGGGAGCCCGTCTTCGACAAACTGGACGGGGACATAGCCAGGGGGCTGATGTCCATCGGGGCGGTGAAGGGCGTGGAGATAGGGGCAGGTTTCGAGGTGGCCAGGAAGAGGGGCTCCGAGAACAATGACCCCTTCTACCTGGATGGAGATGTAATCAGGACCATCACCAACAACTCCGGCGGCATCCTTGGGGGGATATCCAACGGGATGCCGATAGTGGTCAGGGCGGCCGTCAAGCCGACGGCATCCATACCCCGGCAGCAGAGGACCGTGGATCTGGAGGCCCGGAAGGATACCACCATAACCATAAAAGGGAGGCACGACCCCTGCATCGTCCCCAGGGCGGTGCCCGTCTGCGAGGCGATGGTGGCCCTGGTCCTGGCGGACCACGCCTTGAGGGCGGGGCTCATCAACCCCTCGAGGCTCTAGCCCTCGACCTTCTTGGCCAACCGGTCTAAGTCCTCCCTCAGCCTCTGGAGCTCCCTCTTCAGCTCCCCGTACTCCTTCTCCCTTACCTCCTCCTGCTCCGAGATGTAGGTGTGGAGGTCGTCATAGGCCTCCTGGAGGACCCCCCCCATGGCCTCGGGGCATTTGGCCCCCGTATCCTCTCTGTGGAGCCTCTCCGCCAGCTCCTTCAGGAGGAAGCCGTCGATCTTCCCAGCTATCTTCTGCCGCTCCCTCCTCATCCTGAGGACCGTCCTGAGGCTCACCACCCCTCCGTAGACCACCAGGAGGGCGCCTCCCAGGGCCCCGGCCAGGATGACGCGCTCCACGAGCAGCTGGTTCATAGGCGGAATACTTCCCGGAGAGAGTTTGCGAGGAAGGCCGCTATGGCGAGGGAGAAGAGGACCAGGAGGGCCCGCTCCTGGGTCCCCATCTCCCCCCACATCTCGGAGTAGACCGCGATGGCGATGAGGGCCCCGATCCCAGCCAGGAGGACCTTGAGCCTCGTCTTCTTCTCCCAGGAGTAGCACTCCCACCTAACCTTCAGGTCCTTGAGGTACTCCAGAAGACCCTGGGCCATGGGTGGAAGTTAAGGCAGAGCGATATTAAAACTTTTGGTCACTTAGAGAGCTCCAGCATCCTCTCCAGCGCTCTCCGGGCGCCTTCCGCTATCCTCTCGTCCACGCGGACCACGTTCTTGCGCTCCCTCAGCTCCCTGGTGAAGCTCTCCCACGTGGTCTTCTTCATGGTTATGCAGATGGCCTTCTCGGAGGCCGGGATGAAGCGCTTCCCTGGGTTCTCCTTCCTCAGGCGGTGGAGGATCCCGACCTCCGTGGCGATTATAAATTCCCGGCTGGGGGACTCCCGGGCGCGCCGTATAATCTGCTCGGTGCTGCAGATGTGGTCCGCCAGGAGCTGTATCTCGGGGTCGCACTCGGGGTGGACGAGGACCTCGGCCCCGGGGTGGCGTCCTTTCAAGGACTTGATCTCATCCTCGTCGAAGAGGATGTGGGTGCGGCAGTGGCCGTGCTCCGGGATCGGGATGATCCTCTTCTCCGGGCAGTGGCGGGCCACGTGCCATGCCAGGTTCCTGTCAGGCCCGAAGAGTATTGTCCTCTCCTCCAGGGCCTTGACGATCCGGATGGCATTGGCCGAGGTACAGATCACGTCGGCCTCGGCCCTCGCCTCGGCAAGGGTGTTGATATAGAGGACGACGGCTGCGCCGGGGTGCTCCTCCTTTGCTTCCCTCACCTTCCGGGCCGGGAGCATGGCGGCCATGGGGCACCGGGCTGTGCGCTCCGGCAGGAGGACGGTCTTCTCGGGGTTGAGTATCACGGCGCTCTCTGCCATGAAGTCGACGCCGCAGAAGAGGATGTAAGGCTTCTTTACCCTGGTTGCCTCCTGGCAGAGGCCCAGGGAGTCGCCCACGAAGTCAGCCCTGTCCTGGATCGGAGGGATCTGGTAATTGTGGGCCAGGACCACGCAGTCCTCCTTCAGCCTCTCGATCTCGTCCTTCATGTTCCCACCTGGAAGGGGGAGGCGATCCTCTTAAGGGTTGCGATGGCCGAGAGGGCGGCCAGGTAGCTGGTCCTGGGGTTCTCCCTGGAAGGGACGTTATCCACCCGGAAGGCGAACTCCCCGAAGGCCCCCCGCACCCGGACCTCGTGCGTATTCCTCTCTGTCTGCGGATCTACCACCACCCTCACCCTGGTCCTCTCGGCCCCTATCCCGGCCAGGGAGAGGGTCATGGCCACGTTCACGTTTGCCGGGAATTTTTCCACAGCCCCGCGGGCGTCGCCCTCGTAGAGGACCCGGGCCTCCTTCACCTTATCCGGGTCTATCCCCATCCTGGCCAGGTAGGCGTTCCCCCTGAAGCCCTGGGGCGGCTTGGTGGTGATGAGGATGACCTCATCCAGACCTCCCAGGGCCGCGCCCTTGAGGGCGTCCAGACCCCCGACGGCCCCGGAAGGGAGGTAGATCTTGACTCCCTTTCTCCTGGCCACCTCCTCGAGCTCACGCCTGAAATCATCGTCGGCAAGGGCCCCGACGGACATGACCAGGAGGCTCTTCCCCCCCTGCAGGACCCCCTTGGCAAAAGTCCTCACCGCCTCCTGCGAGGCGGCTTCCACCACCACCTCGGCGTCCGAGGCCAATATATCCTCGATGCTTTTGGCAACCTTGGCCCCAACCCTGCCTGCCAGGGAATCGGCCCTCTCCCCATCGGCGTCGAAGATGATCTCCAGCTCGAGGGGCTGCCTCTTCTGCGCCACGGCGCTGGCGATGGCCTGGCCGATGGAGCCGCACCCTATAAGGGCTATCCTCATGCTACACCACCAGAAGGAGTCTCACTGCCCCAGTTTATAGGTCCCTTTGTCCACGGAGGCGCTCTCCATGACCCGGTTGGAGACATAGACGGGAGCCTCAGTCCTGATGGCCAGGGCCAGGCTGTCGCTCGGTCGGGCATCGAACTCGTACTCGTCCCCGTTCTTCCTGACTATGATCCTGGCGAAGAAGACCCCATCGTTGAGGTCATCTATGAGGACCTTCTCGATCTTCGACTGGAACCCCTCCAGGATGGAGACCAGGAGATCGTGGGTCAGGGGCCTGGGATAGGGGAGCTTCTCCAGCGCAGTCTGGATGGAGAAGGCCTCGGCGCCGCCGATGTATATGGGCAGTATGCGCTCCTTCTCGTTGTCCAGGAAGACGATGGGCGTCACCCCCTCGCCGGAGTTGGCCATATACACGCCGCTGATCCGGACCTTCTGGAAGTCTTTGGTCCCTTCCGTTACATCGCCCTTTTCCATCGTTAGGCTAGCTCCAATAATCAATCCTAAAGAGGTCATAAATAGTTAACGACGATGACCATAGCCGAGAAGATTCTTGCAAGGGCTTCCGGGAAGGCGGAGGTGGAGCCTGGGGAGATCGTGGAGGCGGAGATAGACTATGTCATGGTCAACGATGTCACGGGCCTGCCGGCCTTCGGGGTTTTCGAGGAGCTCCATGCCGAGCCCCTGAGGGAGAAGATCGTCCTCATCCCGGACCACTACGTCCCGAACAAGGACATACCGTCGGCGGCCCAGGCCAGGGCCATGAGGGAGTTCGCCAGGAAGTACCGGCTGCCCAATTACTTCGAGGTGGGGCGGGGCGGGGTCTGTCACCAGCTGATGATAGAGGAGGGGTTCGCGGCCCCCGGGAGGCTCATCGTAGGCGCAGACTCCCACACCTGTTCATACGGCGCCCTGGGCGCCTTCGCCACCGGGATAGGCTCCACGGAGGCGGCCTCGGCCATGGCCCTGGGGAGGCTCTGGTTCAAGGTCCCCGAGACCCAGAAGTACGTGGTAGACGGCCCGCTGAACCGGTACGTCATGGGGAAGGACATAATCCTCCACATAATCGGCGAAATAGGCGTCGACGGCGCCCTCTACAAGTCCATGGAGTTCTACGGCTCGGCAGTCGAGGCCCTGGGGCTGGCGGACAGGATAAGCATCTCCAACATGGCCATAGAGGCCGGGGCCAAGGCCGGGATCATACCCCCTGACGAGAAGGTCTTCCAGTACCTCCGGGGGAGGGTCAGGGGGAACTACACCCCTGTCTACGCCGACGTGGGCGCCAGGTACTCGGAGACCTTCGAACTCAAGGCGCGGGAGATAAGGCCGACGGTGGCGAGGCCCTTCCTCCCCAGCAACGTGGCCCCGGCAGCGGACCTCAGTGACGTGACCATAGACCAGGCCTACCTCGGCTCCTGCACCAACGGTCGGATCGAGGACCTCCGGATCGCGGCCGAGATATTGAGGGGCAGGAAGGTCCACGAGGGGGTGAGGATGATCGTGGTGCCTGCCAGCACCAGGGTGTACGCCCAGGCCATGGAGGAGGGGCTCTTCAAGGTCTTCATCGAGGCCGGGGCCTACGTCTCGGGGCCCACGTGCGGCGCATGCCTCGGCGGCTACATGGGGGTCCTCGCCAAGGGTGAGAGGTGCATCTCCTCCACGAACCGCAATTTCATCGGCAGGATGGGGCACAAGGAGTCGGAGGTCTACCTGGCCAATCCCGCTGTTGTAGCGGCCAGCGCCGTGAAGGGCCACATAACGGACCCGGCTGAGCTGGATTAATCGGTCTTCACTATCAGGACGTTGCACCTGGCGTTCCTGGCGATGTTCTCGGCCACGCTCCCCAAGAGCGCGTGTTTCAGCCCCTTCTTCCCTTCGGAGCCCATGACTATGGTATGGACCCGGAGCTCCTCGGCCATCTCCAGGATGGTATCGGCGATGGTCTCCGTGGGCCTCCCGCCAAACCTGTTGACCGAGACGCCCACCAGGAGCTTCTGGACCTCGACACCCATCCTCGTACCTTCCTCAAGGACGCCGTCCAGGACCTTCTCCCCCTCCTTCACCGCCCTCTCCCTCTCGGAGTCTGTCTCGGCGTAGGCCACGTAGAGGGCCGCTACCCCGATAGCATAGGACTTGGCGATCCTCAGGGCCGCAACCTCCGCCTTCCTCCCGTGGTCCGAGCCGTCGGTGGCCAGGAGGAGCGCGCCGCTCATCGATCCGCCTCCCGCCTCCCCAGGGCCAGCAGGAGGCCGGGGAGGAGG
>JBBSVP010000088.1:0-7714 GCA_038046745.1 Candidatus Hydrothermarchaeota archaeon | reverse complement strand
GCGGTCCTGGTGGTCATGGACGCCTCCGAGGACCCCTACACCCAGGTGAACGTCACCATCATCGGGAACCTGGAGGCCCGGGGGATCCCCATGATCATAGTGGCCAACAAGATCGACCTCCCCAACGCATCGCCCGCGGGCATAGAGGGGGCCTTCCCCCAGCATGTGGTGGTGCCTATCTCGGCCTCCGCGGGCCTCAACATGGAGAAGCTCTACGAGGCTATCCAGGAGCACTTGACATAGGTGTTGTTATGGAGATAAGACTGGACTTCATCCCTGCGGCGACCCTGGCTGCCAAGGGCCCCATCGAGAAGATGGACTTCATCCTCGAGAGGATAAAGAGGAACGTCATAATCGTACTGGAGGAGGGCCTCTCCCCGAGGGAGGAGGTGGAGCTCATAGCGGCCACCATGAGGGAGATAGACGCCAGGGATTTCCATGGGATAGAGTTCTACAGGTTGGACAGCAGGGAGACGAGGCTGAGGGAGCGCATCGCCAACTACATCTCCGGCAAGAGGTCGGGGCTGACCATCGTGGGGCCCACCAGGATGGTGGAGGCGATAAAGAAGGAGCCAGACTGCATCTCCATGCTGGCCAAAGCGGAGGCAGAATGCCCAACAGATGCACCAAGTGTGGCAGGGTCTACGAAGGGCCGGAAGCGGTAGTGAAGGGCTGCGAGTGCGGGAACCGGCTCTTCGTCTACATAAGACGGATCAGCGACGCGGAGGCGGAGAGGCTCAAGGCCAGCAAGGAGGCCAGGGAAGTGAAGGCGAGATTGGACGAGGATATATGGAACATAAAGGTCGAGGAGGGGGTCTACGACCTGGACTTAGCGTCCCTCATGGCCAAGGAACCCATCATCGTGGCCGGCGAGGAAGGTAGATATCTACTAAGCCTATCCTCCGCCTTCAAGAGGGGGAAGAAGAAATGAAGCCCAACGTCACAGGCATCATACTGGCCGGGGGGTATGGGAAGCGCCTCCTCCCCCTCACCGAGACCACCCCAAAGCCCCTCCTGGAGCTGAAGCCCGGGTACACCATCCTGGACAAACAGATCCTGGACCTAAAGTACGCCGGGATAAGGAAGGTCTACCTCCTCATAGGCCACCTGGGGGGGAAGATAAAGGAACGGTTTGGTCAATCCTACAAGGGCGTCAAGATCGAGTACCTGGAGGAGGAGAAACCCAGGGGGACACTCTGGGCCCTGTCCAACGCCCTGAAGCACACCAAGACCGACGTCATCGTCAGGAACGGCGATGTGGTCTCGGACATAAATACAAAGAACCTGGTCCTCCAGGCCCAGAAAGGTGAAGGCCTGATCACCATCGCCGTGACAAAGATGCAGAGCCCCTATGGGATCATAGAGTTCAGCGATCGCAGGATAACCTCCTTCCAGGAGAAGCCCGTCCTCGACCTCTACATAAATGCCGGCATATACTACATCAGGCGAGATGCGTTCTCGCTCTTCCAGAAGAGGTACGAGCGGAAAGAGGTGGAGAATACCGTTTTCCAGACGCTGGTGGAGGAGCGGAAGGCCTCGCCCTACTACGAGGCGGGGGCCTTCTGGCGGTCCGTGGACGGCATAAAGGACCTGGAGATGGTGCGGAAGGAGTTCGAGGCCAGGAACGACAAGCCCTGGGGGTACGAGAGGGTCATCGTGAACAACGAGAACTACCTCGTCAAGGAGCTCTACATAAGGAAGGGCTTCAGGACCTCCATACATTATCATCCATCCAAGGACGAGTCGATGCACGTCCTGGAAGGGGAGGGCTATATAGACTTCCCGAAGGATAAGAAGCGGACCAATGCCGGCGTAGGTAATGTCATAAGGATCGAGCCCAAGAACGTCCATTCGATAGTTGCCCTGGAGAACCTCCGCATCTACGAGTACTCCACCCCCCACCCGGAGGATACCGTGAGGGTCAAGGACTACTACGAGAGGTGAGGTGCTCCAGGAGCCTGGCTGCACCGTCCCTGAACTGGACCGTCGGCCTCCAGCCCAGGACCTTGCGGGCCTTCCCTATGGCGAGGTATATGCGCCGCACCTCCCCATCCACGGGCGGGGCGTATACAGGCTCCGTCTCCCTGCCGGTCAGGGCCTTTATGGTATCCAGGACCTCCAGGACCGAGGTCTCCCTCCCTGAGCCTATGTTCAGTATTTCTCCATCTTTGCACCTCTCCAGGGCCAGGAGGTTGGCCTTCGCTACGTCCCCCACGAAGACGAAGTCTCTGGTCTGCCTCCCGTCCCCGAAGATGGCAGGCCTTTGGCCTCTTAGGAGCCTGCCGGCGAATATGGCCACCACCCCGGCCTCCCCGTCTGGGTCCTGCCTCGGCCCATAGACGTTCCCGTACCGCAGGACCGTATAGGGGAGGTCCCGGAGGGTCCTTAGGTAGCCCTCGGCGACGTATTTCGAGAGGCCGTAGGGGGAGAGGGGGGCCACCGGGTGCTCCTCGTCCACAGGGAGGTATCTGGGCTCACCGTAGACAGCCCCCCCCGAGGAGGCGTAGACGAACCTCTCCACCCCCACACAGCCCAGGAGGAGGTTAATGGTGCCAAGGATGTTGACCCTGGCGTCGAGGATGGGGTCCCCCAGGGAGCGCCGGACCTGGGGCTGGGCAGCAATGTGGATAATGCCATCCACGCGCTCCTTCCTGAGGACCTTCTCAAGCCCCTTGCGGGTTATGTCCATTTTGTAGAAGGTCGCCCTGGGGTTTATATTGGCCGCTCTGCCCGTGGACAGGTCATCGACGATGGCCACTGAGTAGCCCTCCTCCAGGAGGAGGTCCACGGTGGCCGAGCCTATGAAGCCAGCCCCTCCCGTGACCAGGACCTTCATCTCTTCCCCTTGAACCCCTCGATGGTCTTCTGGAGCCCTTCCTCAAGGCCGGTCCTGGGGGTCCAATGGAGAACCCTCTTGGCCTTCGATATGTCGGGGCAGCGGCGCCTGGGATCATCCTTCGGGAGGGGGCGGAAGACGATATCGGACCTGGAGTCCGTGAGCCTCTTGACGAGCTCCGCCAGCTCCAGGACGGTCGTCTCATTCTCGTTACCTATGTTGAAGACATCACCGCCTATCCCGTCCACGGCCAGGGCCCTCAGGATCCCTTCCAACTGGTCCGTGACGTAGGTGAAGGAGCGCGTCTGGGTCCCGTCGCCGAAGACCGTTATGTCTTCGCCATGAAGGGCCTGGGAGATGAACCTGGGGACCACGCGGCCGTAGATATCGTCGGCCCTCATCCTGGGGCCGTAGGTATTGAATATCCTGACCATGCGGGTGTCCAGGTAGTACTGCCGGTGGTATGCCGTGACATAGGCCTCCCCTGCCCTCTTCCCTTCGTCGTAACATCCCCTGGGGCCGGTGGTGCTCACGTTGCCGTTGTAGCTCTCGGGGGTGGGGACGAACTTCGGATCGGGATCACCATAGACCTCGCTGGTGGAGGTGTACAGGAACCTGGCTCCGGAGACCCTGGCCACCTCCAGGGCGTTGACGATCCCGAAGGTGTTGGCCCTGAGGATCTCTATGGGGTATTTATCGAACTCGAAGGGCGAGGCCCTGGAGGCCATGTGGAGGACGAGGTCGAAGCCGTCTTCGAGCTCCAGGGGCTCCGAGACGTCGCTCTTCACGAACTGGAACTCCCCCTTGAGGTGGACTATGTTCGACCTCAGGCCGCTGGCGAGGTTGTCCACACAGACGACCCTCTTGCCGAACTGGAGGAGGGCCTCGCAGACCCAGGAGCCCAGGAAGCCCGCCCCGCCAGTGACCAGGACCCGCTCCCCCTCTATGGCGAGCCCCTCGCCCTCCAGGAGGGCTATCACATCCTGCACGGCGGCCATCTAGCCCTCCTTTATCCCCTTCAGGAACTCCATCAGCTCCCCTCTGATCTCGCCGTTGCCCAGGGCGATCTCTATGGAGGACTTGAGCCAGTCGAGCTTGTTCCCTATGTCGTAACGCCGTCCCTTGAATTCGTAGGCGTAGATCCTCTGGGTGTAGCTCAGGACCTTGAGGGCGTCGGTGAGCTGGATCTCGTCCCCCACCCCCGGCTTCACCTCCTCCAGGCACCTGAAGATCTCGGGCTGGAGGATGTACCGCCCTATGATCCCCAGATCCGAGGGGGCCTCCTCTGGCCTGGGCTTCTCCACCAGGTCCTCCACCTCGTAGATGTGGTCCACGGGCTTCGCCTTGATTATCCCGTAGCTCCCAATCTTCTCCCTCGGGACCCGCTCGACGGCGATGACGGAGCCCTTGTAGGCATCGAAGATATCCATCAGCTGCTTGGTGCATGGGACCGGGGCCATTGTTATGGTATCCCCCAGGAGGACCGCGAAGGGTTCCCCTGCCACGTGCTTCCTGGCGCAGTAGATCGCGTCCCCCAGGCCCTTCTGCTCCTTCTGGCGGATGAAATGGATGCACCCCATGTTGGATATGGCCTCTATCGCCTCCAGGTAGTGCCCCTTCCCCGAGTTCCTCAGGGCCAGCTCCAGCTCCACGGACTTGTCGAAGTGGTCCTCGATGGCCCTCTTCCCACGGCCGGTTATGATGAGGATGTCCTCGATACCCGAAGCTATTGCTTCCTCCACCACGTACTGGATGGTGGGTTTGTCGTAGACTGGGAGCATCTCCTTTGGCTGGGCCTTGGTGGCCGGCAGGAACCTCGTCCCGAGGCCCGCGGCTGGGATGACGGCCTTCATGGTATCACCCTGGCCCCTGGGCCTTATTTAATTTTCCCCAGGGCTCTCACCAGCATATCCCTATGTACTCCTCCGCCGCCATCGCCTCCTCTATGCGCCGCCCATCCAGGACCACCTTGCCCCTGTAAAGGTCCTTGTTCCTGTACTCGGGCCACTCCGTGACTATGAGGACGTACCTGCCCCTGGCAACCGCCTCCTGGGCCGTGAGGCAGTACTCGAGCCTCTCGTGGTCCCCGAAGATCTTCCGCGCTTCCCCCAGGGCCTTGGGGTCCGTCACGTGGACATTCGCCCCCCTCTTGAGGAGGCTGTGGACTATCTTTATCGCAGGCGCCTCCCGCATGTCGTCTGTGCCGGGCTTGAAGGCGAGACCCAGGACCACCACGTCCACCCCTTTCAGGGGGCCGGTGCGGTGCTCCAGGAGCTCCACCAGGCGGAGGGGCTGGGCTTCGTTCACCTCCAGGGCCGCGTTCAGGAGTATTGGGCGGTAGTAGACCTCCTTCGCCTTGCCGACCAGGGCTTTAACATCCTTTGGGAAGCAGGACCCCCCGAAGCCTATCCCGGCATTGAGGAAGTGGGGGGAGATGCGGGAGTCCATCCCCACCCCCTTGGCCACCTCGTAGACGTCTATCCCCAGGGACTTGCATATATTCCCTATCTCGTTGATGAAGCTGATCTTAGTCACCAGGAAGGAGTTCGTCGCGTACTTGACCATCTCGGCCGTCTTGGGGTTTGTCCGGAGGACGGGGCAGTCGAAGCCTTTGTAGAGCTCCAGGAGCTTCTCAGTGGACCTCCCATCGATCCCTCCCACCACGATCCTGTCAGGGTGCATGTAGTCGTCTATGGCCCTCCCTTCCCGCAGGAACTCGGGGTTCATGCATACCCCGAAGTCCTTGCCGGCCTTCTTACCGGAGTGGCGCTCCAGGAGTGGCATGACCACATGCTCCGTCGTCCCTGGAACAACGGTGGACTTGACCACCACCACGTGGTAAGCGTCCTTACCCTTCAGGACCGTCCCTATCTCCTTGCTCACCTCTTCCACATACTTGAGGTCTATGTAGTCCAGGAGGCCCGAGGGTGTGCCCACGCAGATGAGGGATAGCTCTGTCTCCCTAACCGCCTCCCCCAGGTCGGTGGTGGCCTTCAGCCTCCCCAGCCTGAGGCCCTCTCTGAGCATCTCTTCGAGACGTTCCTCATAGATGGGCGGTATGCCCTGGTTTATCTTCTCGACCCGATCCCTGGCCACATCGACGCAGACGACATCGTGCCCCAGCTCTGCGAGGCAGACCCCGGTCACGAGGCCCACGTAGCCGGTGCCTACGATGGAGACCTTCATCCTACTCGCCTCTGACAGCCCAGGATTTAAAACTTTGGTCCGAGCAGGACCAGAGCGTCGAAGAGGACGGCTCCCAGCCAGTGGGTGAGGATGGAAGGGAGGACGGAACGGGTCCTGAGGGCCACGAGCCCGAAGACGATGCCAACGAAGAGGGAGTAGGGTATCTCCAGGGGTGGCTTCCCCAGGTGGACCAGGGCGTAGGGCAGGGCCTGGAGGACCACGGCCAGGCGGCCGGCAACCGGCTCCAGGTGGAAGAGGAGGAAGCCCCGGAAGAAGAACTCCACGTTGAGCATCAGGACCAGGAGGAGGGCCCAGAGAAGGAATAGGTGGGGGATACTCTCCCTGGCCGGGGGCCAGATGGGGTAGTAGGCCCTGAACTCGGGGAGGGAGGAGGCGTAGAGCATCGCAGGAGCTGCGGCGGCGAGCATGATGGCGGCCCACCTGACGGACCGCCGCCACTCCCCCAGCCTCAGACCCAGATCTCCAGGCCCAAAGCCCAGGGCCCAAGAGGCCAGGAGGGGCACCAGGGTCAGGGCGAGGGTCTCCACGGCCGCCCACTCCCAGAGGCTCCGGGTGGGGATGAGGTAAGTCGCCAGGAGGAGGCCCAGACCCAGGACGACCAGCCCCACTCTCCTCATGGCTGCAGGAGGAAGGCTAAGCCAAGGTAGTCCACGTTCCCCAGCCCGGTGAAGGCCGCTCCCATACCTACGAACAACCCCAACAGGATCCACCCGTACATAGGACACCCCCATCGTCTGTAATAGGGCCCCCTCGTCTTAAAGGTGGCTATTTCGGTGGGCCTCTATAGCCTCCTCCAGGGTCAGCTCCCCCTTGGCGACCAGTTCAGCCAGCCCTTTGGAGATCGTGATATTCCTGCTCAGGTTCCTGCTCTCCCTCTGGAGGTTCTTTATCTCCCCGGGCGTCGGCGCAAGTTCTATCGCCTTCTCCAGGACGCTGCCTTCCTTCAGGGCGATGTTGATGGCAGCTATCACGTCCCGCAGGCCCGCCGGCGCCTCTCTCCCCAAGGCAGGGGTCGTGGAGGTCTCGTCCACCACCTCGATCTTCGCATCGAAGTTCTCTTGGAGGAGCTTCAGGACCCTCATGCAGTAGATACCCCCCCCATCCCCTACCCGTATCACCGTCTCTGCCCCGGAGTAGGTCTCCAAGAGTCCCCTGAGGACCGGCGGTACTCCCTCCGGGGAGAGGATATTGCGGGCCTCGATGACCTTGTTGTCGGCCAGGACGGCAACCCCGAGGCTGGCGCCGGGGTCTATGCCTATGACAAGCCTCTTATAGTCTTTCTTCAGGCCATTGAGGGCCCTGACGCACTCGCTGACGGCCGTGGGCAGGTCGTCGTGGGCCACGACAATGGATGATCTAACATGCTTCCTCTCCTCTCTGCTGGTAAGGACCACCGTTATATAAGATGGTATCTCGTCCTCGAGGCCGAAGGTCAGGAACTGTATCCCCCTACCTTTCAGTTCCCTGACGGCGTTGTAGTAGAACCTGGGTATCTCCGTGACGATGGCGAGCAGTCCATACCACCCTACCCCGATGGCCAATCTTAACGATGGAAAAATCTTTATATCGGCCCCCGGAGAGGCCCCAGGGATGGAGATAATACCGGTCTTGGACATAAGGGGGGGCAGGGCGGTGGCCGGCAAGGGCGGGAGGAGGGAGGAGTACAGGGAC
>JBBSVP010000087.1:0-3662 GCA_038046745.1 Candidatus Hydrothermarchaeota archaeon | reverse complement strand
CAGGTATTTTATGCACTCCTCCGCCACCCCATCGTCCTCCACCACGACGGAGTACATCCCCCTGCCAGCAGCCACCTCCAGGGCCCTGGAGTACTTCTTCTCCACCCTCCCCAGCTCTCCTATGGTGCCGTATATCCCACGGACCTTCCCATCGTCCCTCAGGCGGAGGACCGCTTCCACAGCCCCGTCCAGGGTGGACCGCGCCGCCTCCTCCAGCGCCTTCTTCCTGGCGCTGGCCCTGGCGAGCTCCTCCCCCTTCACCTGGAACATGGCTGTGGTCCTCTCTACCTTCCCCCTCAGCTCCTCGGCCTTCTCCAGGAGTTCCCTCCTATCTCGTGAGCCCTTCTCGAGGATCTCCTCCAGGCCCTTCTTCCTGGCCGCCAGCTCCCCAACGAGCTTATGGAGCCCCTCCAGCTTGGACTTCTTCTCCTCCGCCTCCCTCCGGAGCCCTTCCATGGTCCTCTCCTTTCCTGCCACCCTCTCCTCCAGGAGGGCCGCTTCCCTCTCCATCTGGAGCATCCGAGCCTCCTCCTCCTCCAGCCTCTCCCTCGCCTCCTCTAACCTCGCCATCACGCCCCCACTGACAACGCCCCCCTCCACACCCTCGGCGTAGGCAGCATCTATGGAGGCCTTCAGCTTCCCTATCTCCCCTCCCAGGGAGCCCTCCTCCCCTTCCAGCTTTGCTGCGGCTTCCCGGCAGGCCTTCATCTCCCGGAAGGTGGAGACCATGGAGGCCTTTATCTCCTTCGTCCGCTTCTCCAACGCTTCCACCTCTCTCCGGGAGGCCTCCATCCTCTCTCCCAGGTACTTGGCCTCGTTCCGCACCTTCTCCAGGCCCCGGTATATGGCGAACTGCTCCGACTCCTCCTTGATCACTATCCGCTTGGAGAGCTCCTCCAGCTCCTTCTTCCTGACCTCGCCCTTAAGGTTCAGGATCCTGCCGTACCTCTCCAGCTTGGTGGTCCTCTCCCCCAGCCCCTTCAGCTCCCCTTCGATCCTCTCCAACTCTCCCTTTGCCCGCTGCTGCTGCCGGTAGATGAGGGTGTACTTGGCCCTCTTGACCTCTCCCTTGAGGAACTCGTGCCTCATGGCCGCTTCCCTCTCCTTCTCCAGCTTCTCCCTCTGGGTCCCTACCTCTCCCAGGACGACCTCCGCCTTGGATACATTCTCCGAGACCCGCTCCAGCTCCCGCAAGGCCCTGGCCTTCTTCCCCTCGTACTCTGCTATCCCGGCGATCTCATCGATGAGCCCCCTCCGCTCTAAGGGAGACATCTCTATGATCCTGGTGATATCACCCTGGAGGACGATGTTGTGGCCGTCGGGCTGGATCTTGGCTGCCGCCAAAACGTCCAGTATCTCGTTCCTCGTGGACCTCCTGCCGTTGAGGCGGTAGACGCTGTTGCCGGAACTGTCGATGGTCCTGGAGATCCGGACCTCCCTGGAGTCTACGGGGATCTCGCGCCCTGCGTTGTCCAGGTACAGGGTGACCTCGGCCTGGGTCGCGGCGTCCCCCTCATTCCCCCCGTTGAAGATGAGGTCCGAGAAGCGCTCGGCCCTGAGGCTCTTGGCCGAGGAGCGGCCCAGGACGAAGCAGAGGGCATCTACGATGTTGCTCTTGCCGCTCCCGTTGGGGCCTACGACGGCCGTGAACCCCCGGGGTATGGGTAGAGCGACCTTCCTGAAGGATTTGAAGTTCCTCAGGCTGATCTTTGAGACCCTGATCACCGGACCACCATTACCCTGTTAATAGTTTAGAGGGCAGGTATAAATTCCTTACCCCAGGAATTTGCAACCAGTACACTTGAAGAAGGGGACTCTCTTCCCGTCCTTCCTCTCCCAATGGTGGACCTGCATCCCCTTCCCGCAGGAGGGGCACTTTATGAGGGCTGGGTTCAGCCGGGCCATCCGCTCCATGACCCGCATATCCTCCAGCCCCTCCACTTCCATCTCCTGCTTCTTCCTCAAGAAGGTCTCGAACTCGTACTTCATCCAGACAATTTTGGCCCCTTAACGTCTCTGGAGATTACAAAAAGTAGAGGACCGTGGGTATGACCAGGACGGCCATGCAGTTGGACCGCCGCACCCCGGCCAGGGGCGGTATCGAGCCTATGGCGGTGGCGGTGAGGGCCACCAGGAGGCCTCGGGTGCCGGTCAGGACAGCTATGGTCAGGAGGAGGATGGAGATAACCATGAGGGAGAGGGCCCTATAGTCCAAGCGCTCGATGCTCCTTACCATGACCCTGCCGATAGCCAAGGTGATGTAGGCGGCGAAGAGCGTGGTCAGTAGGACCACGCCCACCAGGAAGATGAGGTCCCAGCGTCCCAGATCGCCCAGGAGGCGCCCCACGGCCACGGAGGAGCCGGAGCGGGGGTTGTCGATGAGGTATAAGGCCAGGAGGGCGTACATGGCGTCGGCCGTGTTCACGCCCCCGAGGGCTATGAGGAACTCCCTCTCCCCTCCTCCCTTCAGGAGGTTCTGGACCAGGAAGGCGCTCTGGGAGGAGCCTATACCCGGGAGGAGGCCGGCTGTTATCCCGCCAAGGGTGCCGGTGGCAACCCCCCGCCCCCACTCGACATCTGAGTAGGCCAGGACCTGCCTCGGGAGCTTGGCGACGGAGGAGAGGGAGAAGAGGAGGGCTGACATGCCGAAGAGCCCCGTGAGGGTGGGGAAGAGGGCATCCCTAGGGGGGATCAGACCTCCGTTCAGGACCAAGAGTCCTAGGACTCCAGAGAGGATCATGGTGGCGAAGGCCATGATCCTCCTCCCTGGCCCCTCGGTATAGACCATAAAACCCAAGACTGTGAGGAGCAGAAGGGGCAGGAGCCTCCGAGTGGGAGAGTAGATGAGGGGGAGGACCAGGACCCCCAGGGGGAGGAGGGTGATGCCCAGGAGGACGGAGCCTACGCCGCCGATGACCGTCAGCCTGATGGCCTCGTAGCCTCTCCCCTGGAGGAGGAGCCTGTGGCCAGGCAGGACCGAGAGGACGGACTCCTCCTCGGGCGCGCCCAAGAGGATGGACGGGATGTAATCCACAAAGGTGTGGGTCACGGCCATGGCCACGATGAGGGCGACGAGGGCATAGAGGGGGAGGATGCCCAGGAGGAACGGGAGGGAGGCGACCATGAGGGCCACGAGGGTGTTCACGTGGAGGCCTGGGGTGAGGCCCGTTATGGTGCCCAAAAGAATTCCCACCAGGGCGGCCAGGAGGACCTGGAGCATGCCGCCCTATCGCCTTCTCGCATTTTTATATTTATCTAATATTATAAGGAAAAGTTATAACCCCGCCCGGCGATAAATATGTGTGGACCCGAGGCTGGAGGCCCTCAAGACCGGGGTGGAGGGGCTCATCGAGGCCCATGAAGGCCTGGTTGAGCTGGGGGAGGAGTTCGCGGCCATAGACAGGGCTAGGGTCGAGGGGCTGAATGCCGAGTACCTGCGCTTCCTCTCGGAGCCAGGGTACAGCCCGGGGTTCGAGGCCGCCAAGGAAGCTACAAGGCGGGGGCTCGCGGTCCTGGGCAGGCAGGGGGAGGCGGTGGCGGAGGAGGCGGCCAGGATCGAGGCGCTCAGGCCCCAGGTAGAGGGGCTCGAGGCGGGGGAAGTGAAGACAGCTGCCGGGGATTTCCTGGCCCTCTTCCAGGAGCAGCACCTCTGCATGAGGACT
>JBBSVP010000086.1:0-3947 GCA_038046745.1 Candidatus Hydrothermarchaeota archaeon | reverse complement strand
GGCGGGCGGGAAGGTGGGGATCGAGTTCGTCCTCGCCCTCCTGATGATGGCCCTCTACCTCGCGATAAACGGGTCCGGCAGGCTCTCCCTGGACAGGCTCCTCAGGGAGAGGGTCGGTGGGCGCCTGGCGAGGTTGCTGGGCTGATCCTCCCAGCCACTCTCCTGGCCTTATCCACATCGCCGAAGAAGATGATCCCGTCGGAGTATGGCGCTGCCGTCATCGCGGCCTTGTAGAGCTCCTCCTCCGGGACCCGGGCGTAGAGGGCGGTGTAGCAGGGCTTCTTCAGGAGGAGCCGATAAGCTTTAGCCAGAAGTCCGACCCAGTAGGCGGTGGAGTAGGACCGGGCGTAGAGCGGAGCGATAAAAAAGTCCGTATACTCCGACAGAGCTCTAAGGTCGTAGCCGTAGGCCCTGGGGGTGATGGGGTCCGGGTGGAGGCTGAGGCCCAGCTCCTTGCCACCGATGCGCTCCCTCGCCGCAGCCACGAACTCTGTTACCACGGAGCACTTCCAATCCTCCCAGCCCAGGCCGCTCGCCTTCCATTTCGCCTGGCAGCGCTCGCAGGTGCAGTAGCCCTCCCCGGGGAAGCCCAGGGACTCCAGGACGATCCCCTCGCCGACCGCCGCGGCCTTCTCCACCAGCTCCAGCAGTCCCTCCTTATACTGGGGGTGGGTGGGGCAGACCCAGGCCGAGTCCCTCCTCAGGTTCCGCCGCGTAGCCCTCCCCTCCTTCGAGAGGGCCAGGTCCTCGGCATGGAGCCGCTCCGCACGGTTGTCGGCGAGGCAGTTGACGGCGTTGTAGACGCCGGGCACGGGCTCCAGGACCCTCCCGCTGGACATCTTGATCTCGCAGATGGTGAGGTCGAAGCCCTCCTGGGGCCCATCGGCCATGATCCCCAGCTCCATGGGAAACCATTAAATAACCGGTCTAATAAGCCTATCCAGAGGTGAGGTATGGGTAGAGGAGAGAAGATGGAGGACCTCTGGGTCTGCTCCATATGCTCCGGGACCTTCTACACCCTGGAGGGCCTCCGGGAGCACAAGAAGACCGGCCACCTGAGCTTCAAGTGCAGCGTCTGCGGGACCTTCTTCAGGTCCGACACGGAGATGGAGAACTACCGGTGCCTGAACACCCGCTGCCCCAAGAGGTGAGGGCCCGGTTCTATATCCTGGCCCTCCTGGCCATAGCCGCCCTCGCCCTCTTCAGTTACGCCCCCGGGTGCGGCCTCATATACGACGGGGGGATGTACGCCTCCCTGGCCAAGTCCATCTACAGCCATGGCGAATATACCTACAACGGGGTGCGGGGCGATCTACCCCCAGCCTTTCCCATCCTCCTGGCCATGACCATGCCCCTGGGGGACGGTGGGGTAGATTACGTGGCCCCCGTAGCGGCCATCCTCATGACCGCCGTGGCCTTTCTCCTCCTCCGACGCTCGTTCTCCGGGCCTACGGCCTTCCTGGGGGCCCTCCTCCTCCTCTCCAACCCGGCCGTCTTCCAGTACTCGGTCACCGTCGTCAGGGACATCCCCTTGCTCCTCTTCCTCTTCCTGGCATATCTCCTCTACGCGGGGGGGCTCACGCCGGGGAAGGCCGTCCTCACGGGGCTCTCCTCAGGTATTGCGGTCTTGACGTCCTATCCCGCAATACTCTACCTCCTCCCCATCTATGCCCATGCCCTCTACCGGCGGGAGAGGGCCATCCTCCTGGCCATCGCCTCGGCCGCGCTCCTCATCGTGCCCTGGGCTCTCTGGTCCCAGGCCAACTTCGGGACCCCCTTGGTGGAGCACTCCTCCTACTTGATGAAACAGATAGACCTGGGGAAGAACCTGAGGTACTTCTATAATGTGAGCCTCCCCACCTTCCTCCTCTTCTTCCCGGTCCCATCCCTGGCGGCCGTCCTAGGCATAGGGATGGAGGCCAGGGCCCGGAGGCTTGGCTTCCTCCGAGACCGGTACCTCCAGCTCCTCCTCCTGGTGATGGTGCCAAACTCCGTCTGGCCCGAGCAGACCATAAGGTACCTCTTCCCGGCCCTCATCCCGGTCCTCTACTTCGCCCTGCGGTTCCTCTCTGCCCTCGGGAGGGAGAGGGCCCTCCTCATCCTCCTGGTGGCCCTCCTCTTCCAGGCGCGGCTGGCGGTGGGCATAGCCGACGAGGTCTGCCCTTACTTCACTCTCCTGGAGGATGGGGGGCACTGGTTCAAGGGGAACACGCCCGAAGGGACGAAAGTCATGGCCGCCTCCTTCTACCAGGTGAACTACTTCTCGGAGAGGATCACCTACCAGATACCCAAGGACAGGACAAGGATGGAGCGTCTGGCCAGGGAGAAGGGGGCGGGCTACGTCCTCCTGGACACCTACGAGGGGACGACGCCCCCCTTTGTCTGGGATTACTTCAGGTATCAAGAACCTCTGAAGAGGTTCTCAGACCCCTCCGGCGAGGTGATGATATACAGGCTCTCGGAGCCGGCCGCCTCCCCAACCGTCACGTACTCAACGCCATAGGCCTCCTCCAGAGACCTGAGGAAGAGGCCCAGCGCCTCCAGGCGCCTCCCGTCGTACCTCCAGGGGTGAAGGACGATGACGAAGGGCAGCCCCTTCGAGCGATGCTCTCCGGCATAGGCCAGGGCGGGCCCGGGGTCCGACAGCTCCCCATCGGAGATGGATACGGGCAGGATGGTCACGTTGCCGTAGACTAACCTGGCCGCATCGGCCGCCAGGTCCCTCCTGAGGAGGCTGCTGTCCACAGTGAAGCCCGCCTCCTCCAGGGCCCGGAGGTAGGCCAGGTCCTTCGTGAGGCTTGGCGCCAGGACAGGGGAGCGATAGGTCCGCGGCTTGGTGCCTGCCTCTTCCAAGGCCCTTCGAGATTTTCCTAGGGCCTCCAGGTATCCCCTCTGGGTCCTGGCGCTCCCGTCCCAGACCGATTCCAGGGGCCTGCCATGGGCTCCGGCCAGGATGGCCGCGTCCTCCATTCTGAAGACCGGGAACTCGTGGGCGTAGCCGTGGCTCCCCACCTCATGCCCCCTCTCCAGCACAGACCTCACGCCCCCGGGGTACCTCTCGGCCATGGCGCCGGTGAAGTAGAAGGTGGCCCCGGCCTTCCGCTCCTCCAGGAAGGCCAGGACCTCGGGCAGGTTGGCTATGCACCGGGGGGTCTCCACGTCGAAGCTCAGGACGACGCGGAGGGGGCTGAGGCGAGAGAGGTTCCCACCTCTATCGCCCAGCCCCCTAAGCATCTCAGAGTAGGCGAAGGCCATGTTCCCGTCCCACCCCTTCACCCCGGTGTGGAGGAAGAGGAGGAGGTACTCTCCCCGGGTGTCGATCCCTGCAGAGTTGGCTATGGCGAAGCCCTGGAGGACCATGGTACTCCCGGCGTCGTCCTCGGTCATGGACCCGTTGGGATAGAGGGTGCCCCTGTATCCGCCCCCTGGCATCTCCATGGCCCGGACCCATCTCATCCCCAGCTCCACCCCCCGGAGGTACTCCCCCCTCCTCTCCTCCCCTGCGACCCTGGAGGCTTGGGCGAGGCCCGACCAGGCCATGGACTGGTACCAAGAGCTTATCACCCTCCAATCCCCGTAGTCCTCGGTGTAATAGGGACCGTCGTGCCAGGAGCCATCCTGGTTCTGCATCCTGAGGAGGTCGTCCCCCAGCTCCAGGGCCATTGATCTGTAGGCCTCTGCCCTCTCCAGGTACCTGGGGTCCCCCGTGGCCCTGTGGGCATCTGCCGCCGCCAGGGAGGCTTCCGAGAGGGCGATGGCCATGAAACCCAGGGCGTTGGGCTTGTAGCCCACGGTGAAGCCGGTGATCCGCCGCCTCAGGTTGACGGCGTCCCTGAGCATGTGATCCCCCCCCTTCACGACCGCATCCGCCAGCCCCGGCTCCCGCCGGCCCGTGAGGGAGGCCTCGCTCAGGGCCCCGGGGCCACTGGCCGCCTCCAGGCCGGCGT
>JBBSVP010000085.1:0-5097 GCA_038046745.1 Candidatus Hydrothermarchaeota archaeon | reverse complement strand
CTCCTTGGGAACCCTGGCCATGACCGATAGCAGGACCAGGAGGGTGGTGAGGATGGCCAGGGCACGGGGGTCGAAAGTCGAGACGGCGGCCAGGCCCAGGAGGGCGGTGGCCATGAGCTTCTTCCCGGCATCCATGTCATGGATGCTGGAGTCCTTCGGCACGTAGGAGCCTGGAAGCGTCATAAGCCCAGGAGCCTGCGGGCCTCCACCCCGGAGAGGATCTCCGGGCCCCCCTCCAGCACCATCCGACCCTCGGCCATGAGGTATATCCGGTCGGCCTTCGAGGCCTCCCTCAGGTCATGGGTGACGTGGACCACGCCCTTGAGCCCATCCCTGAGCCCCGCCACCACCTCGCCCACCCTCCTCTTCCAGAAGGGATCGAGGAGGGAGGTGGGCTCGTCCAGGACCAGGTAGCTGGGCTCCATGGCCAGGACCCCGGCGATGGCAGCGAGCTGCTTCTCCCCCCCGGAGAGCCTGTGGGGGGAAGCCCTGGCGTATCTGGAAAGACCGAGCCTCTCCAAGGCCTTCCCAACGCGGGCCTGCACTTCCTGCGGGGGAAGTCCTAAGTTCTCGGGGCCGAAGGCCACATCCTCCTCCAGGGTGGCGCAGAAGAGCTGGTTCTCCGGGTTCTGGAAGACCATCCCCACCCGCCTCCTGGTCCCCTCCGGGTCGCTCCGCGTGCTCACCCCGTCCACCAGGACCTCGCCCCCCTGGGGGAGGAGGAGGGCGTTGAGGTGCTCGGCCAGGGTGCTCTTTCCAGAGCCGTTGGGGCCCACGATGGCCACGTACTCCCCGTCCCTCACCACCATGGATACGCCCTTCAGGGCCTCCACATCAGTGCCGTTCTGGCTGTAGCGATAGGATATGTCCTTGACCTCGATCATCTATAGAGGTCCACCCGGGCCGCTACGTAGGCGGCTGCCAGGATCTTGAGACTGTCCACCAGTATGAAGGGCACAGCCCCGACGGCGATGGCCTTTCCCAACCCCCACTGGTTGAAGTTCATCAGCTGCGCCACTCCCAGGGTGTAGATGATCAGGAGCCCCACCGCCATGGCCGCGACATTCCATGAGAAGGTCTTACCGCCCCGCTTCTCGATGAGCCAGCCAGTGACGTAGGCGGCCGGGACGTAGCTGATCAGGTAGCCGCCCGTGGGGCCCAGGATCGCCCCGATGCCAGAGCCTCCTCTAGCGAAGACAGGGAGCCCGATGGCCCCCAGGAGGAGGTAGACCACCATGCTCACTGCACCCCACCTCGGCCCTAGAAGGGCGCCTGCCAGGAGGACGAAGAGGACCTGGAGGGTTATGGGCACCCCACCGATGAGAGAGATCGCCATGAAGGCGCCAACTGCCGTGAGGGCCGCGAAGAGGGCCGCGTATATCATGGACTGGACTTCTCTAGCCATTGTAAACCACCACCTGTAAAATTGGTTGACGTTTATATTTAAGTTTTACTGGCCCAGGAGCATCACAGTCAGGGTGTCCCTCAGCCCGGGGGCGAAGCCCAGGACGAAGAGGGCGAAGTACCAGAAGCGGAGGGAATCACCCTCCAGGGTGCGCCTGAGGAATGCTGTCACCAGGACCAGGACCAGGAGCTTGAATGGCAATATGACGTACGCCGTGCCGACCGCCTGGATGAGAAAGTCCTCGAATACATGCTCCTCCCAGAAGCCATAGTACTCAACGGCCACGATGGTCGCGCTGGCGTCCAGGAGGTGGGCCACGAAGATGGCTTCGACGAATGGATCGCCCCAGCCGGTGCGCCTCAGGGCGATGACCGTCAGGGCGGTGGCGGCCGCCAGGAGGAGGGCGATCTGGAGGAAGGGCATGTAGCTTTTCACGTGGGGGATGAGGATGTAGGCCGGGTATACAAGGAGGGCCAGCCCTATGGCGGCGGTCCCGTAGGGGTAGCGGAAGCGCCCCGGTAGGGCCTTTCCTATCAGCAGGGCGCCTGCGGCCAGGGCCGCGACGAGGATGAATATGCCGGGGGTGATGAGGAAGAAGGAGCGCGGCAGGAGCTGGGCGTCCACCAGGGAGCGGAGGACAGAGGCCAGGGCCAGGAAGGGGAGGAGGGCCACGAGGAAGCGGCGGTCTATCCTCAGCCCGAGCCGCCTCACCAGCCCGTCGCAGGCCATGATCCCGAACCCCAGGAGGAGGCCGTAGACCACCGTGTTCACGGCGTTGTAGCCGGTCCCCTGGTAGATGGGGTCTATGAAGTACTCCCGGAGGAGGGACATGGGTGGTGAGTCGCGTTGGGAGTTATTAAAGGTTGGGAGAGAGGCTGGACGAACTAACTTCAAGCAGGTTCGAATTCGGGTGGACGCATAGCTGCTGGGGGGGTTATAGATAACTTTGAGAAATGTAACCACTCCTCCCTACCCTACCCCATCCAACATATAAGATCGTTTAAGGCATCGGCAAGCCCCATGGCAAAGTACAACAATATGATGGCATCCCCCATGTAATGATAATTTTTTAAAAAAGCGGTTTTAGATCCAAACCTAATCTGATATGCAATAGATACCAAAAATAATGCTACGAAGAGATGCTGGGCTATGAGTCCAAGCAAGCCAAGTTTGTAGTAAATGATTTTACTTATAACGACCAATTCAAAACATTTGCCAGTAGAGATGGTTACATGTGTTAGAATTGCTGCTGTGATAAAAAATAACAGCCCACTAAATCCTAGGAATAAATATTGACGCTTATTTAAATTTTGTTTTGTTATATGTTATAACTAAAAACAAGCATGTAATGAACGCGGTCACTACTGCTACGTTATTCAAAGTGTCTATTAGCACAAATTTGAGTTTTACTTCTTCGAAGTATTTATAATTTTTATTAGTTTAGGGTCCGTGGGAGATATATCAGCAGTGATAAAGGTTGTAATGGCAGTGTTGAATTAATCTTGTCGCCCAACCACGGTAGTAGAAATGTCCCATCCCCCCTAGCAACATCCATCCCAAGCTGGACAGTATATAAAGGTACAATGGAGATAATATCACTGGAAAAAAGGTCTGACAGAGAAGAACTGAAGTCATCTGGCATCGAGAAGAGAGGCGGAACAGGCGGCCAAAAATGTTATCAGAGATTATACAAAAACAACGATGTTCGTGGCCGAATGATAAGCCATTGATGATCGAATACCATGATAACGAATGGGGCGTGCCGGTGCATACTGATATAAGATTGTTTGAGTTTCTCATTTTAGAGGGGGCGCAGGCAGGGCTTAGATGGGAGACTATTTTACGGAAGCGAGAGAATTATCGTAAAGTTTTTTCTGACTTTGATCCAACTAAGATATCACACTATACAGAAGCGGACGAGGAACGTTTGCTGGCTGATTCGGGCATTGTCCGTAATCGTCTGAAAGTTCGAGCTGCAATCATAAACGCTGGAAAATTTCTTGAGGTTCAAAAAGAGTTTGGCAGTTTTGATAAATATATTTGGCAATTTGTTGGCGGTAACTCAATAATGAATGAATTCAGATCCTTATCAGAAATACCGCCTAAAACCAAAGAATCTGATGCAATGAGTAAAGACCTAAAAAAACGTGGATTCAAATTTATCGGCTCTACGATTTGTTATGCTTTTATGCAGGCGGTAGGAATGGTGAACGATCACACAACTGACTGTTTTTGGTATAATGAAGTTTCTCCCTCCCCTTCCCATATACCTTGAACGGCTTATCGAAGCTAGGAGATGACCAGCTTCGCGGCTACCCCTGCTATCTCTTCGATGAACTTCAGGTCTCGCCTTCCCTTCTCCGTCAGCTGTGTCTGCTTCCTGAACCGCGCCAGATCCCCATTCTCTGCCAGGAGCTCTATGGTGCTGTAGACATCCATGACATTGTAGCCCCTGTCCGTCAGTTCCTTCCCCCTGTGGAGCTTCCCGTCCTCGTGGAGCCGAAGGACCAGGTAGACCATGTGGGGCTTCACGTTCAGCTCCCCGAGCTTCTTCAAGAGAGCGTATACCTTCTCATCCCTCAACTTCACGGCCCCTAGCCCTCTCCGCTATCCTCATTTTTTTCGTTGGACGAATTTTACTGGCGCTCTTATTCGTCCCGTTCGCCTCTGTAGGCTCCAGAATGCTTCTAGTTTCTCCCTCCACTTCCTATATATCTTGAACGGCTTGTCCGACTTTTAGATGGATAGGAATCTTTAAAGCTAACTTCGTCGGTTACTATACCTCGATAAGAGATGCCCTTTTGCACAAAGTGCGGATTTGAGTACAGTGGAGGAGACCTGTTCTGCGTCAAGTGCGGTACAGAGATCGGCGGGACTGAACAGCCGGGGAGAAGCTATCCGCAGGAAGAGGCGGGAGGGCCGAAGGGGCTTGGGACGACGTCTGGCGGTGGCAGCAGGAGTTGGAAACGGCTCCTTTTATTATTTCTGGCAATTAGCTTCTTTGGGAGTTATCTCGCACTGCAAGGGGACGTTTCTGAGCTTAAAAGAGCTAATAGCGGCTTAACCGCTGAGAATGGTGCCTTAGCCGCTCAGCTACAGCAGAAAACTGCCGAGGTCACAAGCTGCCGGTATCTCCAGGAACAGACCCAGCAAGCAGTCAACGAGCTCAAGGCCCACATACTCTTCAGAGGGGGCAACGCAACCGCTTACTTTACCCTGCTCGACGGGAGCCAGCACATCACTAATTATGATATCAAGTCCCTGAACTACTACGTTTTAGAAGGCAGCTACAACAGGTTGATAATTGATAATTATGACAATGGGTATAAAGAAGACTCGATAAAACTATATTTTGGCAGTGATAGAACCAGGAGATTCTATTATAAAGGGGCATTTAGTCCATATCTTGTATTAAAATCAGAACGTGGTAAAAGCTTCCGCACAAGCAATTACCTTGCATTTATTGATACAGGAAGTGTAAAAAATCTTGCAAACTACATCAAGGAACATTCTAAAGATGATCTGGAGTTCGTTAAAAATGTTGTCTACTTGAAGACCCAGCTGAACTCCTATACCTACAATCTCATGAAGCAACCGAGGTACCCTCTGGAGACATTTTTAGAGGGCGGCGGTGATTGCGGCGCTTCCTCGCTTTTCGTAGGCAGCATGATAAAAGCCGCTCATCCTGAGTG
>JBBSVP010000084.1:0-7478 GCA_038046745.1 Candidatus Hydrothermarchaeota archaeon | reverse complement strand
AGAAGGACGGCGCCCTTGTAAGGGCGCTCTACGGGGAGTGCGTCCACCTGGATACGCCGCCCTAACTTACCAGGGCCGGATGAAGGCTACCCCCAGGAGGATGCTGAAGGACCCCGTCACGAAGGCAACGGTCCTGGAGAGCCTATGCCTCCTCGATGATCCCACGCAGCCGTAGGCCCCCAGGGCAGCCATGAGAGTATTAATGATTATCAGCCCGAGGACGAAGGCCAGGATGAGGACTATTCCGACCTCCCGCCCGCCGGCGACACCGGCGCCCAGGGCGAGGACGAAGAGGAGGATCTGCGTGGGCGTCTCTGCACCGATGCCGTGGACCATGCCTATGAGACAGGCCGATGTGTTACCGTAGCCCCCCTCCAGCACCTTCCGATGTCGAATGCTGGCTCCGGTGGCCTTCGTCACCATCCAGTCGTAGGCCCCGAGGAGACCGTTGGCAAGGAGGGCCCAACGGGGGAGCATCCTGAACTCTCCGGAGCGCCGGAGGGTGTAGAAGACATAGAACCCCAGGAGCACCAGAGTTATGCCCACGACCTTCTCCATGAGCGTGCCGCTACCTTCCGGCAGGGAGAAGCCTAGCAGGAGAGCCCCCAGCGCCAGGGCAGCTACAACGCTCCCATGCCCCACGGCGTAGAGGAAGCCGCGGAATATCCCCATACGCCTGCCGCTCTGGGCGCTGGTGATGTCCATGATGGCGGCTATGTGGTCCCAGTCCAGGCCGTGCCTCATCCCCACGGCGAAGGCGGTCAGGACCAGAAGGTTGGTGAAGGGCATCGGGATCCTCCGTGTTACTATTTTAAAAAATGTAACACTGATATAAAAATCTTCTTACTCTATCTTACCGGACATGACGAGCTTCCCGTGTTTGACGCCCCTGGCCGAGATTAAGGCGTCCGTTATCCTCTTGACCTCGTCGGCCACGCCCCTGATGACAAGAACCTCCAGGCAGTTCTCCTCGTCCAGGTGGACGTGCATGCTCGAGATGGTGTTCTTGTACCGGTGCTGGGTCTCGGTGAGCCTCTCGGAGATGCCGTGGACATGGTGATCGTAGACGAGAACGGCACAGCCCACCACCTCCGCCTTGGAGCTACGCCACTCCTCCTCGACCAGGTAGTCCCTTATGAGGTCCCGTATGGCCTCTGACCTGTTGCCGTAGCCCTTCTCCCTGAGGACCTTGTCGAAACGTCGGAGAAGCCTCTGGTTTATGGAGACCCCGAAGCGCTCGACCGGCTCTCTTGTCATCTCGCCCACTTCCCGCCCCTTACAGCCCAGACGTCGTAAGAAACGAGATCGTACGGTATGTCCCCCCGCTCGTCAAAGGCCTTCGTCCCCGTGGCCCCCTCGTACCTGAGCTCCCGGAGGGCGTCCTTGATCCCCTTGGGGTCGTATCCCCCGTCCCTTATGGCCATGGCCAGGACCTTCAGGGCGTCGTAGCCGTAGTCGGAGAAGATAGGCGGTTCCTCGTTGTAGCGATTGAAGTAGGCTTCTCGAAAACTGCCGTAGACCCGGGACCCGGCCGTGGAGCCCGGGTAGGTGGCCACCATCCCCTCCGTGGCGTCGCCTGCCAGGTCTATGAGCTCCCCGGTCTTCAGCCCCTCGGAGGCGATCCACTGGACACCCAGCCCCAGCTCCTTTCCCTGACGGAGGAAGATGGAGGCCTCCTTCGAGTAGCCCACCACGACGACGGCCTTGGCGCCCGACCCCTTGATCTTCGTCAGCTCGGTCCTGAAGTCCTTGGACCCCTCCTCGTGGGATTCTGCCAGGAGGACCTTCCCGCCCTTCTGTTTATAGGCCTCCACGAAGGCGTCCTTGAGGCCGAGGCCGTAGTCGTTGTTTATATAGAAGACGGCGGCCTCCTTGTAGCCCATGGAGAGGGCCACTTCCGCGAGCTTCACGCCCTGGAGCCTGTCGGAGGCTATCACCCGGAAGACGTAATCCTGGAAGCCCGCCAGCTTCGGGGATGTGGACGTGGGAGAGATCATCACGACCCCTCTCTCAACCGCGATGGGAGCGATAGCAAGGCTGTTGGAGCTAGTCACCGCGCCTATGACCGCCGGCACCCTGTCGAGGTCTAGTAGCTTGTTCATGGCCGAGATGGTATTGACGGAGCGCCCCCCGTCGTCCTCGTATATTACCTTGAGCATCTTGCCGTTTATGCCACCCTGGGCATTGATCTCATCCACCGCCAGCTCCATCCCCCGCTGGATATTCCGCCCGTACACGGCCAGATCCCCTGTCAGGGGTAGGATGGCGCCGAGCTTCTCCTCCCCTCCCCCGGCCTGGAGGAGGCAGCCTGTCAGGAGGAGGAGGGCGAAGAGATGGACGAAATATCTCAAGAGAGCCCTCCCAGGTAGAGCCTCTGGACGTCCTTGTTCCCCAGGAGCTCCCTGCCGGTCCCTTCCAGCCTTATCCTGCCCATCTCCATCACATATCCCCTGTCGGCGATCTCTAATGCTCTATAGGCATTCTGCTCCACTAGGAGTACGGTTCTCCCGGCCCCATTTATATTCTTTATCTCCTGGAAGATCTTCTCTATGTACTTCGGTGCCAGGCCCAGGGAAGGCTCGTCCAGGAGGAGGAGCCTGGGCTCAGGCATCAGGGCCATGGCAATGGCCAGCATCTGCCGCTCCCCCCCGCTCATGGTCCCTGCTATCTGCCCCTTCCTCTTATCCAGGACCGGGAAGAGGCGGAAGGCCTCCCTCAGCCTCTCCTCCAGACCCTCTTCCCTGAGGAAGGAGCCCATCTCCAGGTTCTCCAGGACCGTCAGTGTTGGAAAGATATTCCTTCCCTGGGGGACGTAGGATATCCCCCGCCGGACGACCTGGTGCGGAGCCAATCCCTTGATGCTCTTCGCCTGGAATAAGATATCCCCATCCTTCAAATCGGCCATGCCGAAGATGGACCTGAAGAGGGTGCTCTTGCCTGCCCCGTTGGGGCCCACCAGGGAGACGATCTCCCCTTCCCCCACTTCCAGGTCGACGCCGTGGAGGACGGTGTTGCCCCCGTACCCGGCTACTAAGCCTTTTACCTGGAGCATGAGAGAACCTTGGGAGGGGCATTATTTATTTATATCCTGCCAGAGAGGTATGGATGGTGCTTGATGGAAGATAGATCGGAGGCCGCCCTCACCCTCCTGGCGATCCTCTGCGGCATAGCCCCTCTGGGAACCTTCCTGTTGGGGACCTCAGGGCTCATAATTCCCACCAACTCCATCGTCCTCACCCTCCCCCTCTCCCTCCTGGTATTTCTCGGCATTGTGTACTACGGACATACCCACCAGATGGGCGGCTTCCTGAGGAGGCTGATGGTAGGCCTCATGGCAGGCGTCCTGGGGACGGTGGCCATGGACATCCTGGTCTCCCTGGGGTCCGCCGTAGCCGGCTACAGGGCCCCGGACCTGCCCTCCATCCTGGGGGTCCTCCTCCTGGGTACCCAGGCTCCCGAACTCTCCATCTGGTTGGTGGGACGCCTCTACCACTACTCCAACGGCGCAGCCCTGGGGATGATATACGCCCTCCTCTTCGTCAGGGTGCGATGGTTCTTGGGGCTGGGCTACGGCCTAGCCCTCTGGGCCCTCCTGATGCTCACGCCGCCCATGCTGGTGATGGGGTACGCCCTCGGAGGTAACGGAACGATACCGGCCTTCGCCCTCATCTCCCTGGCCTCCCACCTTGCCTACGGCGCGGTCCTTGGCCTCTCGACCCAGAGGTATGCCTGGGAGGGCTATCCTTCCGGCAAGGCCCCGCCCAGGTAGGCCTTTATCACCCTCTCGTCCCCCTGGATATCCCTGGGCTTCCCCTCCGCAATCTTCTTCCCGTGGTCCATCACCGCTACCCTGTCGCAGAGGGACATGATGAAGCCCATGTCATGGTCGATGATGAGGAAGGTCTTCCCCCTATTCCTAAGGCCCTTTATCAGCCCGACCATCTCCGAGAGCATCCCGGAGCTCACCCCGGCGGCAGGCTCGTCAAGGAGGATGAGATCGGGGTCGCCCATGAGGGCCCTCCCCAGCTCCAGGAGCTTCTGCTCCCCGTAGGATAGGTTCATGGCTCGATCCGATGCATTCCCCCCCAGGCCTATGGCCTCCAGGAGCGCCGCAGCCTTCTCCACCAGCCTCACCTCCTCCCCCCGGTACCCGCCGGCCATGGCCCTCGCCAGCCCCTCGCCCCGCTGCCCCTTGGAGGCCAGGAGGACGTTCTCCAGGACCGTCATCTGGGGGAAGAGCCTGGGGATCTGGAAGGTCCTCGTGATCCCCCTGAGGGCGACCCTGTTGGGCGGCAATCCATCGATCCTCTCCCCCCTGAAGGTTATCCTCCCGGCGTCGGGGGCGTAGAAGCCGCTAACCAGGTTGATGAGGGTCGTCTTCCCTGCGCCGTTGGGGCCTATGAGGCCGAAGATGAAATTCTCCTCCACTGCCAGGGAGCAGCCGTCGACGGCCGTCAGGCCCCCGAACCTCCTGGTGACGGACTCCAGGCTGAGCATCAGCTGCCCCCCAGCAGGCCGCTGGGCCTCCGCACCATGAGGATGACCAGGATCAGGCCGAAGACGAGCTGCCGCAGGGGCCCGGCTACGGCGCCGGGGAGCCCCAGGAGCCTGAGGGACTCGGGCAGGGCTACGAGGATGAAGGCGCCCAGCATGGCGCCAAGATTGGACCCCATCCCCCCCAGGACGACCATGCAGAGGATGAGGATCCCCTCGCCGATGGTGAAGCTGGAGGGGTGGATGAAGGTTATGTAATGGGCGAAGAGAGCCCCGGCCATGCCAGCCAGGAAGGAGCCCAGGGCTAGGGCCCTTAGCTTGAAGGCCATGGTCTCTTTCCCCAGAGCCAGGACGGCGAGCTCGTCGTCCCTTATCCCCCGCAGGACCCTCCCGAAGGGCGAGGCCACCAGGCGCTGGAGGACAAGGTAGGTGAGGAGGAGGATCGCCAGGGATAGGGCTAGAAAGGCCTCGGGGGTCTGGAGGCGGAAGCCTAGGAGGGAGGCCCTCGGGATCCCCGGGAGGCCCATGGGACCGCCGGTGACTGGGGTCCAGTTCTTCAATACCACGCGGGTGATCTCGGCGAAGCCCAGGGTGGCTATGGCCAGGTAGTCCCCCCTGAGCTTGAGCGTAGGTATGCCTATCAGGTACCCCGCGGCCGCGGCGGCCAGGGCCCCGGCGGCGAGGGATGCGTAGAACGGGACTCCCGCTAGGGCCAGGAGGGCGGAGGTGTAGGCGCCGATGGCGAAGAAGGCCACATGCCCCAGGTTGAGGAGGCCCGTGAAACCCACGGTGAGGTTGAGGCTCATGGCCAGGACCCCGTAGATGCATGCCAGGACCAGGATGTTGGTGACATAGGCCATTACTGCCTCACCTCCTCCAGCCTCTCCCCGAAGAGGCCGGTGGGCTTGAAGAGGAGGATCCCCATGAGGATGACGAAGGCTATGGCGTCCTTGTAGCCTGCCGGGAGCTTCCAGATGCCGAGATTCTCGACGATGCCTATGAGGAAGCCCCCCACAACCGCCCCTTTTATATTCCCTATCCCCCCCACCACGGCGGCCGTGAAGGCCTTTATGCCTATCAACGTCCCCATGGTAGGCTCCATGTTCTCCTCCATGGCTATGAGGACCCCAGCCACGCAGGCGAGGGCCGAGCCCAGGGCGAAGACCCAGGCTATCACCCTGTCGGTGTCTATTCCCACGACCGAGGCGGTCTCCAGGCTGTCGGCCGTGGCCCGCATCGCCTTGCCCATCTTGGTGCTCTCCACCAGGAGGTGGAGGAGGCCCATCAGGGCTATCGAGGTGAGGACTATGAGTATCTGGACCGGGGTCACAGTAGCCCCAAAGAACTCCATCCCCTTGGCGGGGGCGATGGAGAAGGACCTTATCTCGGGCCCCCATAGGAGGATGGCCAGGGACTGGAGGAGGATGGATACTCCGATGGCCGTGATGAGGGGCGCCAGGCGGGAGGCCCTCCTTAGGGGCCTGTAGGCAGCACGCTCTATCACCACCCCCACAACCGCCACCAGCGGGACCGCCAGTAGGAAGGCGGGGAGGAGGCCGAGGCCCATGGGTACCGCCAGGGTGTAGGTGACGAAGGCGCCCAGCATCACCAGCTCCCCGTGGGCGAAGTTTATGAACTTCAGGACGCCGTAGACCATGGTGTAGCCCACGGCCACCAGAGCGTAGATCCCCCCTGCCACGAGGCCGTTGACGAGGAGCTGGGCCAGGAGAGACATATTCTCAGATGGCCCGGTACGGATAAATCTATTTCGGTCCAGGGGCGCAGTACCGGAGCCACTGGCACCCCCGGCAGACCTCCCGCACCCGCCGCCGGGGTATGCGCTCCTCCACCCTCCGCAGGACCGCCGAGGCCTTTCCCACCGCGCCAGCCCGGAGGCCCAGCTCCCTGAGGACCCTCTCGTCCAGCTCCCGGGCCTTCGGCCCCTTTACGCAGCCGTCCAGGTTGTGGGGGCACCGGGCGCAGATGGCGTCCTCCCTGGCGGTGACCACTATGGATGGATCGTCCTCCAGGGTCTCCACCACGCGGGCGAAGTTCTCCACGAAGGCCTCGTCGTAGCCGCGCCCCTGGAACCCCCTGATACAGAGGAGGTGATGGGCCCTCACCTCCATCACTTGACGACCAGGACCGAGCAGGGGGAGTGCTCCACCACCTTCTGGGTGACGGAGCCCACGAGGAACCTCTCGGATACCGCCAGCCCCCGGGAGCCCATCACGATAAGGTCGAACTTCCCCTTCTCCGCCAGAGCTATGATCTCCTCCGCCGGGTCCCCTATCGCCCCTACGGCCTTGGACTTGATCCTGGCCTTTGCCAGGGGCGCGGCCGACTTCTTCGCGACCCCCTCGGCGTCCTTCTTCGATTGCTTGGGCGTATCGAAGAGGGCCGAGAAGGGGCTGTTCACATTCAGGACCGTCACCTCGGCCTTGTACTTCTTTGCCAAATCCAAGACCTTCTCCACCGCCATGTCCGAGTACTCGGAGCCGTCCACAGGTACCAAGATATTCATGCCACCACCCCATATCTATTACCCCGCCCGAGAATTTATACTTTTAGCCAGGGCGATACCCCCTCGCCTCCACGGCCTTGGCCACCTCATCGGCCCGCCGGAAGAGCCCCCGGAGCATGGGTAGGGCCAGGGAGACGGCCCCCTTGACCCAAGCCCGTGGAGACCTCCTCGTAGCCCCCAGTCCGCGTGCCCACTGGGCCTTTCGCACCTTATCCCCCTCATCGGCCACCATGGGGAGGAACCTCATGGAGAGGGAGAGCATGAAGCCCCAGGACTTCGGGGAGATGCCAAGGGGCCTTACCCTGAGGGGCCTCAAGAGCCCTTCGATGCCTTTGGCGAGGGTAGTGGGCGCCGTGGTGAGGGTGAGGAGGGAGGAGGCCAGGATGAGGACGACGAACCTCCAGGTGACCAAGCCGCCCTGGCGGGCGACGTTGACGAACTCGCCCTGAGAGGCGCGGCC
>JBBSVP010000083.1:0-11669 GCA_038046745.1 Candidatus Hydrothermarchaeota archaeon | reverse complement strand
GATGGACGGCTACGAGGTCTTCAAGTTCATCAGCCCCGGCCTCTTCCCCACGGAGGAGCGGTTCTTCGTCACAGTAGTCCCCATATCCCTCGTCCTCTTCCTCCTGGGGGCCGTCTTCTCCTACACCATCCTGACCCCCCGCTCCATCCAGTACCTGATAACCTACTCTGGCGAGGTAGCCATTCCGATGCTCGTCCTGGGGAAGTTCATAGGCTTCATCTCCTTCATGCTCCTCAGCTTCGGCCTCATCTTCCAGATCCCCCTCCTCCTCTACCTCTCGGTGAGGGGTGGGGTGGTGAGGCTGGAGGACCTGAGGGGGAAGAGGCGCTATGTATACGCGGCCCTGATAGGCGGCTCGGTGCTGATATCCCCCGACCCGACCCCCATCACGCCCCTCATCGTAGCTTTCGCTCTGGCCGCCGTCTTCGAGGTCAGCCTCCTTGTGATGGGACGCCTATTATAGACGTTAAGTCTGTCTCCTCCTCGGTGCCGATGATAAGGGAAGTGACGGCCCTCCAGGGGGGGAAGAGGGTTCGGGAGTACGTGGCCGAGGAGCGAGAGCTCCGGCTGGTGGTCAACGGCAGGACCCTGGCGGCGGTGAAGCTCTCCCCGCAGTACGAGGAGGAGTTCGCCCTGGGCTACTGCTTCGGGGAAGGCCTGATAAAAGACCCGAAGGCCATAAAAAAGATAAGGATCGAGGGCGACACGGCCCACATAGAGGCCGATGCTGCCTTCGATGCATCCTACGAGCGATACATATCCTCGGACTGCCTCTCAGGCTGGCGGACCAGGATCGAGGAGGAGGAGATAACGGTCTCCTCGGGGAAGAAGGTCGCCGAAGGAGAGATAGTCAAAGGGATGAAGGAGCTCCAGAGGAGGTCGGGGGCCTGGAAGAAGACGGGCGGCCTCCACTCCGTCGGGCTGGTGAATGGCGGCGCAATGCTGGTGGTGGAGGACATAAGCAGGCACGTGGCCCTGGACAAGGCCATAGGGATAGCCCTCAGGAGGGGCCTGGACCTGGGGGACTCCTACATCCTCACCACGGGGAGGCTGCCGGGGGACATGGTGGTCAAGGCCGCCCGAGCTGGTATTCCTATTATAGCTTCCAGGACCGCCCCCATCCACTCGGGGATAGTGTGCGCCCTGAGGACGAACGTGACCATCATAGGTTTCGCCCGGGGCAGGAGGATGAATATCTACACCCACCCGTGGCGGGTCCTGCCCTAGAGCTGGGGTGCTATGAGGCTGATGGTATACCCTTTTATGACGAGGGTTGGTATCCGCTTTCCCTCCTCCCCCAACACCTCCACGTCCTCGAGGGAGAGGTTCGTGAACTCGTCGAAGCCTGTCAGCACGCCCCTGTACTCCTTCCCGTTCTTCATGGTCACTGTCACGCTCTTCCCCACAGAGGCCTTCAGGACCTCCTCCGGTCTAGACGCCATGGGACACCCCCTTGATCGATGAAAGCCTTTATATGCTTTATATATATAAGTATAACAATCGAGAGTTTGGAGGTCCGTAGATGACCAAGATCAAGATCAAGGTTGAGAATGTCGTCGCTTCCACGGCCCTGGGCCAGAAGTTCGATCTCGCCGTAATAACCGGGGGGATGGACAAGGTGGAGTACGAGCCCGAGCAGTTCCCGGGCCTCGTCTACCACCTGGACGAGCCCAAGGCCGCGGCCCTCATCTTCGGCTCAGGCAAGATCGTCTGCACCGGGGCCAAGAGCATCCCCGATGCCAAGCTGGCCATCGAGAGGATCGTGGAGAAGATCGCGGAGGCCGGCATCACGATAAACAAGATCCCGGAGGTCGTGGTCCAGAACGTGGTTGCAACAGCAAACCTGAACGCGGAGCTCAATCTGGACGCAATAGCCATAAGCCTCGACAATACCGAGTACGAGCCCGAGCAGTTCCCTGGCCTCGTCTACAGGATGCATGACCCCAAGGTAGTCCTCCTCCTTTTCGGCTCAGGCAAGATTGTCTGCACCGGGGCCAAGAGCATTCCAGATGCCGAGAGGGCAGCGGAGAACATACACAAAAAGCTTAAAGAACTGAATTTGCTGGAGGGCAGGACGGGATCGTCTGCAAAGGGGCCAAGAGCATCCCCGATGCCGAGAGGGCGCGGAGAACATACACAAAAAGCTTAAAGAACTGAATTTGCTGTAGGAGTACATGATGGACAAGGGCGAGTCCGAGGAACTCCTGGAGAAGGCCTACACGGAGCTGCCAGCGATAGTGAAGGAGACGACGAGGTTCGTCACCCCGACGATCAATGCCCTGATCCAGGGGAAGCTGACGGTGGTCCAGAACCTCGGCGAGGTGAGCAAGCTCGTGAACAGGGAGCCGGACCTCCTGGCGAAGTTCCTCCTGAAGGAGCTGGGTACCAGCGGCTCCATCGACGGGCAGCACCTGACCCTCAAAGGCCAGTTCAGGCCCACCCAGATCCAGGAGAAGTTCGAGGCCTTCCTGGGGCAGTACGTCCTCTGCTCGGAGTGCGGGAGGCCCGATACCAAGATCATGAAGGAGGAGAGGTTCACCTTCCTCAAGTGCGAGGCCTGTGGCTCACGCCACCCCATAAGCGCCCTCAAGATGCCCCAGGCGAAGGAGGGGGGGGCGAAGGTGGAGATAGGGGATGAGATAACGGTGGAGATCACCAGGACCGGGAAGAAGGGGGACGGGATGGCCCGGATGGACAAGTACATCGTCTTCGTCAGCGGGGCCAGGGAGGGGCAGAAGGTGAGGGCCAAGATAAAGAACGTCCAGGGGACCATGCTCTTCGCCGACGCCACGGAGATCCTGAAGAAGTGAGATGCTTAGGGGCCTGAGGATCTACGCTGCCGGCTTCGTCCTGGGCGCTCTCTCTTCGATCGCCCTCTTCTTCCTTGCCAGGGATTTCTACCTCTCCCTCCTGAGGCTCCTGGCGGCGAAGGCCGGGACTCAGACGGCGGCGGTGGGGTCCCTCCCCCTGATGATCATCCTGAACAACCTCCTGGCCTCCTTCATCGGCGCATACCTCGGCTACCTCCTGGCCCGCCTCTTCATCTACACCGACCCACCCCCGTCCCAAGCCTCCGCCCGCCTCCTGAATGCCCTGGACGGCAGGCTAGCCGGGGTCGACCCCCAGGGCTTGAGGTTCTACCTGCCCCTATACCTCCTCCCCATCTTCTCCCTCCTCTTCAACGGCTTCATCCTGGGAGGTTTCCTGGGCCTCTACATCTCGGACCTGGGCCAGTATGCGGCCAAGCTGTACCCCCACGCCATCCTGGAGATACCTGCCATAGTCCTCTCGGGCTCCATAGGCCTGGCCCTGGGCGAGGAGAACGTCGGGGCTCTGGAAGGCCCCGGCCTCAGGGCTGCCCTGGACAGAGAAGCCATAGGCACCTTGCCCAGGTACCTCCTGGCTTCTGTCATGCTCATAGCAGCAGGGCTCCTGGAGGCTTAGATCACCCAACCTTCCCCTCGCTACCAACCTCCCTGTCCAGGGTCACCAAGGCCTTCTCCTGGATGCTCAGGAGAAGGCCTTCGCTCTTCCTGCCGCCTACCATCAGCTCCAGGTTCTCCAGGAGGACGACGGGCTTACCCACCAACTCCTCTGGCGCATAGGCCTCCCCCAAGGGGGCCATGACATTTTTTATCTTCCCTCCCACCTCCACCTCCAGCCCCAGATACCTCCCATCCCGCTCCGCCTTCACCACCCTCCCCACCCTAAGCTCGAGCCTGGAGAACTCCTTGGGGTCTACCTCCTGGAGGAACATCTCCTCGTACCTGGTGACCCTGCCGGTGGCCTTCTTCAGCCTCTCGACCGCCTCATCGTCCAGCTTCGGGAAGAGGGGCTTCGGCTCTTTCAGCCTCTGCCCTCCACCGACCCTGCTCATCCCCACATCCCCCAGGTCCCCCATGGCAACCCCCAGCTGCTCACAGACCCTGGTGGCAGAGGCTGGTAGGTAGGGGGCCATGAGGATCGCCAGGTAGTAGCAGAGGTTGGCGCAGACGCAGAGGGTCGCCGCTGCCCTCTCCTTATCCGTCTTTATCGCCTTCCAAGGCTCTCGTCCCTGGAAATATCTGTTGCCGGTGTCGGAGAGCTCCAGGACCTTCCTGAGGCCGTCCCTGAGCCTGACATCCCAGAGAAGGGTCTTGTACTCCTCGGCGCACCTCTTCCCGGCTGAGAGGATCGCCTGATCCTCTTCCGTGAGGGTGGCGCTGGGCACCACCCCGTCGAAGTTCTTCTGGATGAAGCTCAGGGTCCTGTAGATGAAGTTGCCGAGATTCGCCACCAGCTCGTTGTTCACCCTCTCCTGGAACTCCTTCCATTTCCATTCGGTATCGTTGGCCTCGGGGATGAGCATCGACAGGTAGAAGCGCCAGACCTCGGGGCTGATGCCGGCCCTCGGCAGGTTCTCGCAGAATACCCCCCAGCCTCGGGACTTGGAGATCTTGCCCCCCTCGTAATTGAGGTACTGGAGGCCCACGACGCGGTAGGGGAGCTCATAGCTCCCATTGGCCAGGAGCATCCCGGGCCAGAAGATGGTGTGGAAAGGTATGTTGTCCTTCCCGATGAAGTGGAAGATTTTGGCCCCCCCGTGCCAGTAGTCTCTCCACGCCTCGCCCCGGCCGGCCTTCTGGGCCCACTCCTTGGTGGAGGATATATAACCTATGGGGGCGTCGAACCAGACATAGAAGACCGTCCCCTCGTAACCGGGAAGAGGGACCTTAACCCCCCACTTTATATCCCTGGTTATGCACCTCGGTTTGAGGCCCTCGGTGATCCAGCCCAGGGCCAGTGCTATCACATGAGGGGACCAGACGCCCTTCTTGCCCTCTATCCACCCTTCAAGAGGGCCGGAGAGCTTGTCCAGGTTGAGGAAGAGGTGCTTCTTATCCCGCATCTCGGGCCTCGAGCCGCAGATGGCGCACCTGGGCTCCTTCAGCTCCTCGGGGTCCAAGAGGGTGGAGCAGCGCTCGCACTGGTCCCCCCGCGCCCCGTCGTAGCCGCAGCGGGGGCAGATGCCCTCCACGTACCGGTCCGGTAGCGCCCGGGTGCACCGGGTACAGAAGGGGAGCCTCATGGTCCCCTCGCTCACGAGGCCCCTCTCGTGGATCTTCAGGAAGAACTCCTTGGTCGTGGCGTGGTGCCCCTCCAGGGAGGTGCGGGAGAAGTTGTCGTAGGAGATCTCGAGCCAGTCATAGATCCCCTTATGGACCTCGTAATAGCGGTCGCAGAGCTCCTTGGGCTCCACGCCGAGCCTCTGGGCCGCGACCTCGATGGGCGTCCCGTGCTCGTCAGAGCCGCCAACAAAGAGGGTCTCGTGCCCAGCCAACCTGCAGAACCTGGCGAAGATATCCGCCGGGAGATGGGAGCCCACGATATTCCCTATGTGGGGGACGTTATTCACGTAGGGTAGGGCGCAGGTGACGAGGACCCTCTCCCCTTTGGGGGCCATGAAGAGACTAAGGGCCCAAAAAGTATATATATCCAGCCACTAGGCCTCGCATCCGATGATGGAGAAGATCCCATCCTCCTGGGGGTAGCCATAAGCGGGTTCATGGCCCATAAGAGTGCGGAAAGCTCCGGAGCACCAAGCTCGAAAGCCTGCAGGGCTACCATACCCAGGTAAACATAGACAGTAAAGAGCGGGTGCTGCCTGATGGACTGAACGACGAGTACGGCATGACGAACCTACCGGACGTCTGGCTGGCCTACGTGGAGGCTGTGAACAACGGCCGCATGGGCTATGTGGTCGAGAGGCTCCTCTCCAGCAGATTCAATACCGCCCCGCTACTTACTGGGCTTCAAGCACAGGGCCCAGGGGTACCAGGATTTCGTCAAGGAGGCCGGGAGTGGAAGGTCTCCAACCACTTCTTCCTCTACGCCCTGAAGTAGAATATCACCTCTTCCCGTATCTCAGGAGGACTATGCCCTTGCTGGACTCTATATCCCTTCCGCTTATGGTGGCCTCCATCTCCCCCTTCACCACCTCGAAGGACCTCAAGTTGCCCTCCTCATCCAGAGAGACGGATTCCACCCTACCGTGGTGCCTCCCCGTCTGATCGTAGACCTCTTTCCCCACCAACTCTTGCCCCTTCCGAGGGATGACCTTTCCCATCCCACCACCGAAGCGGGCCACCACCCTCACTGGCGGTGGGACAGGTGCAGCAGGCCTGGTGGCAGGCCTCTGGGGCATGGGGGGCCTTGCCGTCCCGCCTCGGGGTACTGACATAGCCGTCTCCCTCTTCCCCTCAGGTTCCAACCCGAGGTAGAGGAGCGCCGCCCCGTTAAGGATTAGGAGGACGGCCGGGAGGTATAGAAGGTTGTAGATCCTCATGGGCATGAGGAAGGTCAAGACGCCGATGACCACATCCAAGGCCCCTACCAGTCTTATCAGCCACATGGTTATAAGAGTGGCCTGACTCGAATATATAGTTTTTTATACCAGTTCGGGTCCCGCTTAGCTATTTATATCGTCACGGCGAATATAGGGCAGGAATGTGGCAGCTCCTATACACCGGTCTCTTGGGGCTCTTGCTGATAAGCCTCTTGATCTTCAAGCTCACCCAGCGGATAGCCAGGGCCTCCCCGCCCCATCGTAGGCCCATGGAAGGCGATCCCGATGCCCATACCGGGCTCGAGGCCGAAGAGGAGGTGGAAGGGCCTGGGGAGGAGGATGAGCCGGTGCAGGAGATCGAGAGGGGAGAAGAACCCCTGACAGGGGAGGGCGAGATCGCCTCTGCCCTGGAGGAGATCGAGGACGGGGAGACGGGGGCAGCTGATGAAGGGCCCGAGGACCAGAAAGCAGCCTACATAGAGGTGGAGGGGGCCAGGGATGGGAGCGGCCTTGAGGCGAAGCTGGAGGAAGCGTATATGGGGTACGAAGGCGAGGGGGAGGCCGTGGGCCCCGGGACAACAGAAGCCCCAAGCCCCGAGATTGTGGTACCACCTCCGCAGCCGAAAGAGGTGGAGAGAGCAGAACTTAAACCCGCCGAGGTGAACAAGGCTGAGGAAGAGACAGAAGGGATGGAGGTGGGGGAAGGGACCTCTGCGGCGGGCATGACCGTATTCCAGACGAACATCAAGGCCCTCTCAGGGGCGGTGATAGCGGCCATAGCGAGGGGGGGACGGACAATAGAGGCGAAGCCTGGGGAGAAGATCCTGGTGGGGGACAGGCTCCTGATCAAGGGCCCCCGGGAGGCGAGGGAGAGGGCCAAGGTGATCCTGCAGGGGGAGGTCAGGCGCATCCACCTCCGGCAGGTGATAGACCAGTTGGCCAAGAAGCAGAAGGACCTGGAAGAAGCGAAGGAGATGAAGAGGTCGGTAGCCGTTGGGAAGAGCGAACTCATGGAGTCCCTGGACAAGAGGTACAAGGAGCTGATGGAGGCCTACGCCAGGGACGCGGAGGCAGAGATCAGCGAGGGGAAAGAGGGGGCTGAGGAGAGGGCCAAGGTGGTGAAAGGAGGGGAAGGCCCAGGGAAGAAGTCCAAGAAGAGGGCCAAGGACCTGAGCCCCAAAGAGTATCGGGACTGCTTCGGTAATGCAGAAGATTACGAGAAGTGCAAGCGGGACTGCGGCTCCGAAGAAGAGTGCGCCAAAGCTGTGAGGCTCTTGGAGGACGTCTAGTAGATCACCATCTTCTCCAGCCTCTTGACCCTCTCCGGTATGGGCGGGTGGGTGCTGAAGAGGTTCATTATAGCGCTACCCCTCAGGGGGTTCACGATGAACATGTGAGCGGTAGCAGGATTTGCGTCCATGGGCTTGGCCTGGACCCCGTATTCCAGCTTCTTCAGGGCATTGGCGAGGGCCCAGGGCTTCTTGGAGATCCGGGCACCCGTCTCGTCGGCATAGAACTCCCGCCCCCTGGAGATGGCGAGCTGGATGATGGCGGCGGCGATGGGCGCCAGGATGGCGAGGAAGAGGAATCCTATGAGCTCCCCTCCGGCGCCCTCCCTGTCTCTCCCACGGCCGATGCCGCCGAAGATCGCTGCCCACCGGGCCCAGGTGGCGAGCATCGTTATGACGCCCGCGATGGTGGCTGCTATGGTGGAGATGAGGGTGTCTCTGTTGGCCACGTGGGCCAGCTCGTGGGCCAGGACCCCCTCCAGCTCCTCCTCGTTCAGGAGGTTGAGAATCCCCGTAGTGACGGCCACGGCCGCGTGCTTCGGGTCCCGGCCGGTGGCGAAGGCGTTGGGTGTAGCCGACTGCATTATATAGACCCTGGGCTTCGGGACCTTTGCCTTGAGCCTCAGGTTCTCGACGACGCGGTGTAGCTCGGGCGCCTCTTTAGGCATGACTTCCTTGGCCTTGTACATGGCCAGGACGATCCTGTCGCTGAACCAGTAGCTCCCGAAGTTTATGAGGACGGCGAAGATGAAGGCCATCACCATGCCCCCGGGGCCGCCCACGAAGTTCCCCACGAGCACCAGGAGCCCGGTCAGGGCCGCCAGCAGGATAGTGGTCCTAAGCATGCTTCCCATACGCATCCAACTCCTCGAAGAAAGGTTTTATATCCACCACTAGGGCCCCCTCCGGCGCTTCGATCCGCTCGGCAGAGAGCCTACTTTCCTCTATTTTTGTAAGCCTAACGATAGAAACTCTAATTGGATTCACCTCCCCCCTCTCATCAAACCAGAAGAGGAGGATGTTCCCGGGCCTGAGGCCCAGGAGCCCTGCCCTAAACTCTCTATCCACCTCAATAGCCGCTCCCACCACCCTACCTATGGGACGGAGCTCCAAAGTATTCCTCGCTCCAGTCGATCTTGCCGGGCCTGAACTCATCCTTCTCCCCCTCCATGATCCTCCTGATGCACGCAACGGTCTCCTCCACAGTCCTCCGGGTCGTATCCACCTCATAGACCTCGGGGTGCCTCTCCAATGCCTCTACGAGGCAGACGTCCAGGGCCTCCGCCTCCAGGTTCTCCCTCCCCTTCGCCTCTCCGAAACCCTTCGCCCCGAGCCTCTTCTCCAGGACCTTTGGATCGGTCCTGAGGACTATGACCAGGTCGCCGACGGGGAGGAGATGGGCGAGGTGCCCTTCGATGACCGCCTCCCCGCACCCCTCGAGGACTTTCCGGGCCTCTCGCCCGAGCCTCTCTATGTCCACGACCTTCGATCCAGCCTCCTCGTCGTAGCCCACGGAAGCGGCGTCTGCCAGGTCGTTGATATCTATGCGCCGGACCCCCATGCCATCGGCAAGGGCCCTGGCCACGGTGGATTTCCCGGTCCCAGGGGTGCCGGTGATGAGGAGGATCATAACCCCTTGGGGGGTTGCTCCTCTGCCTCCTCCTTCAGGGCCGTCCTCTTGAAGCCCATGGCCTCCAGGTCCTTGTAGATCATGGTCCTGGAGACCCCGAAGATATGGGCCACGGAGGCAACGTTTATGGACGAGGGGTCGTTGCCCATGAGCTCCAGGGCCTTCTTGATCCTCTGCCTCCTGACGTTGGAGTCCTGGGCCACCTCCAGGAGGTCCTCGTTGACGGCCACGATCATGGTGGTGTAGACGCGCCCGGGGAGGGGAGTGATGATGGTCTTTATATATACGCCCGCTATCTCCCCACTCTTCTCCTTCATGCGTTCGTTCAGTCTGTCTATGGCCTTCTTCATGGCGTGCTCCCGGCTCACGCCCCTCTCGTTTACCCCGACGACCTCCTTCCTCCTGGGCTCGGACCCGTTGATGACGGTGGTTACGGAGACGCTCGCCCCAGAGGGGCCGGCCGAGACGTCGCACTCCGTATCTGTTATGCTCCCGTCGACGACCTTCAGCTCCTCGTTCATCTCTTTCAAGGCCTCTTCCAGGGCGCCGGAGACATCCACGCCCACCTTGGTATTGCCGATTATCCTCATCCTGGGGAAATATTGGAGAAACTAATATATACTTTTTTGCAAGTTCATTTTCATGTTAGGATTCGTCCTTTTAAGCACATGAAATCCCCTTGCGAGCTGGTGGTCTGGTACGTATTGCCCAGCATAAGGGCCGAGATCACCAAGGACCTCATCGAGATGGGGCTGAGCCAGCGGGAGGTCTCCAGGAGGCTGGGCATGACGGAGGCTGCCGTCTCCCAGTACCTGAAGGGGAAGCGGGGGGAGAGGATCGAGTTCAAGGGGCAGGTGAAGGAGGCCATCAGACGGCTCGCCCAGGACATGGCCACGAAAGAGAAATTCGAGGACCAGATCTTCAGGATCTGCCGCATCTGCGCCAAGATAAAGGCCGAGAAGACCCTCTGCCTCTCGCACAAGGAGCAAGCCCTGGTCCCCGACGGGTGCGACGCCTGCATGAGGATGGGGGAGTAGCCACGGCCATCCGGATCATAGGGGCCGGGGAGAGGTTCCACCTGGAGAGGGACTGGCTCTCCACCTACTGGCTCTTCTCCTTCGACCAGTACTACGACCCGGAGAACGTCTCCTTCGGCCCCCTGCGGGTCTTCAACGACGACATCGTCCAGCCTGGGCACGGATTTCCTCTTCACCCCCACCAGGAGATGGAGATCGTGACCATCGTCCTGGGGGGCGAGCTCACCCACGAGGACAGCGCGGGGGGCGGGGGCGTCATAGGCCCTGGGGATGTCCAGCGGATGACCGCCGGCACCGGGATCCTCCACTCCGAGTTCAACCACGGTGCGGTGCCGGTCCACCTCTTTCAGATATGGATCACCCCTGAGGTCGCTGGGCTGGACCCGTCCTACGAGCAGAGGACCTTCGCCTGGCGGAAGCATCCAGGCCGCCTCCTGCCCCTCGTCTCCGGGCATGAAATAACCAGCACCATCACCTTACACCAGGGGGCCACCATCTCCGCCTCCAACCTCTCGGCAGGGGAGGGGATCGAGTACAGCCCCCAGGGCCGGCGGGTCTTCGTCTATCTCTCCGAGGGGGAGCTCACCCTGGGCAGGGAGCGCTTAGGCCCTGGGGATCAAGCCAGGGTCGAGGGGGAGGCCCGCCTCTCCTTCAGGGCCCTGGAGCCATCGGAGTTCGTCCTCATAGATCTGCCCTAGAGCCGGCCTTCCTCTCCACGCACGCCAGTATCTCCCTGATCAGCTCATCGGCAGCGCCCCTCAGGAGGGACTCCGGGACCGGCTTGAGGAGTCCCCCGAAGGCTGCATCCGTCGTCAGCCGTAGGGCCGTGCTACTGCCCTTCTTCCCGAGACGGACCTCCGTGCGCATCTCGAAGCTGGATCCGATCCCCTTCCCCAGGATCTTCAACTCCATCCTGCCCCTCTCCAGGCCAAGGACCTCGAATTCCAGCGCCAGCGTTCCTCTCAGGAAGGAGAACCTGGGCTTCACCCGGGCCTTGAAGTGGCGCTCGTCCCTCTCTTCGAAGTCCACCAGCCCTGGTAGGCACTCCCCGAAGGCCCTGGGGCTGGTCATCAGCTCCTCCACCTTGCCAGGAGGCGCCTTCACGATATACTCCCCATCGATCCGCATGGTATCTCATCATTTTTAGAAAAATATATAAGTTTCTGGTCTGAGGTGGAACGTATGATAAAAAAGGAGGAGGAGAGGCTTTTTAAGGACATCGAGGGCTTCTGCACAAAATTACGCCCCATAGAAGACATCTACTACCTCGAACACAAATACAACGACAGACTCATCCCCCTGGCAAAGGAGTTCAACCTCCTGGGCGTCCCGGTGGCAAAGAAGTACGGGGGGAGGGGCGCTGATAACAGAATCCTCGTCAGGGCGCT
>JBBSVP010000082.1:0-3780 GCA_038046745.1 Candidatus Hydrothermarchaeota archaeon | reverse complement strand
CCTGCAGGAACAAAAATTCGGGAAGGTCGAATTTTATTCATTTGAAAAGGGCGTCGAAGAGGCCAAAAAACACAATAAGACGATGTTCATCTACTTCAGGTCTGACTATTGCTCCTGGTGCAGGAAGTTCGCGGAGGAGGTCCTGACGAATGCGAGCGTAGTCGATAGATTAAAGGAGAGTTTCATCCCTGTGGCCGTCGATGTGGACAACGAGAAGGACCTTCTCCATCAGTTCGATGTCTTCGGAACACCCACCATAGTATTCGTGGATAGTAACGGAAAAGAGCTCAAGAAACTCGTAGGATTTATAAACGCAGGGGATTTTTTGGGGGTACTGGATGAGGTTGCAGGGCCGGGAGGCTAAGGCTTCCCCTGCGCCTTGACCCTCTCCTTCGACTTGCAGTTCATGTCCACGCAGGAGAGGATCCTCCTCCTCCCGAAGGGGATGGAGACCATGGGGAGGTTGCAGGCCCTGCAGAGCCGGGAGGTCGTCTTTATCCCGTCCTTCTGGGGCAGGGGGAACGAGGTGGAGCAGGTGGGGTAGTTGGAGCACCCTATGAAGATCTTCCCGGTCCTCCTGGACTTCACTATCCTGAGATCACTGCTGCACTTGGGGCATTTACCCACGATGCTCTTCCGGCGCTCCTTCTCCACCAGGGCCTCGCCGAGCCTCTGGCCGATGGGCCCCTCCCGCCCTTTCATCTCCGTCAGGATGCGGGTCAACTCCTCCCGGGCCTCCTCCAGGACCCGCTCTTTCACCTCGCCCCCGCTCTGGATCCTCTGGAGCTTCTCCTCGAAGCGCTTCGTCAGTTCCTCCGATATTATGGCTGGGGCGTGCTCCTCCAGGGCCTTGACGACCGTGGACCCGAGCTCGGTGACCTCCATGGGGTTCCCGCGGGCGTACTCCCGCCGGTAGAGCGTATCCACCACCTCTGCCCTGGTGGCCTTCGTCCCCAGGCCCCTCTTCTCCAGCTCCTTGAGGAGGGATGCAGGATTATATCTGGGCGGGGGTTCTGTCACCTTCTCCTCGGGGTAGACCTTCAGGACAGGGAGCCGTTCGCCAGCCTCCAGGAGAGGCAGCACGAGGTCTTTGAACTTGATATACGGATATAAAGCGCCCCATCCCGCCTCCATGGTCCTGGACCCTCCGAACCTGAACTCCTCCCCGCTTATCTCGCAGCTCACCTTCACCGTCTCCCTCACCATGGGGTCCCCGAAGACCGCTATGAACCTGTGGACCGTCAGCTTGTAGAGCTTCTCCTCCTCTTTCCCCATCTCCTTGGGCAGGAGGCCCGTTGGGTATATGGCTGGGTGGGCAGGGTCGGTCTTGGGCCCCTCCCGAGGTCTGAGGACCTCCTTCTTGAGGACCACGCCAGAGGCCTCCCTGAACTCTGGCGATTCGGCCAGGGCCCTCAGGATCCTTTCGTACCCTATCCCTATGGGCAGCTTCTGGGAGGAGGTCCGGGGGTAGGAGATGTACCCTCCCTCGTAGAGGCTCTGGGCGATCTCCTGGGTCCGCTTCGGGACATAGCCGAAGAGGCGGTAGGCCTCGGTCTGGAGGGCGCCGAGGTCGAAAGGGAAAGGGGGTTGCTTCTTCACCTCCTCCCTCTTCACCTCTCTGAGGAGGGCCTCCTTAGCTATCGCTCTGGCCAAGATACCTTCCGCAGCCCCGCGCTCGAAGATGCGCCCGTCCTTGTGCTCTGCCTTCACCGTCGTCCCCTTGGCGTCTATATCCGCGTAGACCTCCCAGTAGGTCTGCTGCTTAAACGCCGCTATCTCCCGTTCCCTCTTCACTAATATGGCCAGGGCTGGGGTCTGGACCCTGCCGGCCGAGAGGGTGGTGAACTGGCCTATGGCCTGCTTGGCCGCCTGGGTCAGGGCCCTGGAGGTGTTGATCCCCCAGTACCAGTCCATGATATGCCTGGCCTCCCCGGCGTCCACCAGAGCCAGGTCCACCTCGCCGGGGTTCTCGAAGGCCTTCAGGAGGTCCTCCCCAGTGAGGGTCGAGAACCGCATCCTCAGGAACTTCTTATCCTTGGCAGCCGGCATGCAGGCAAACCTGAGGGCGTTGTAGCCCAGGAGCTCGCCCTCGATATCGTAGTCCGTGGCTATGTAGAACTCGTCGGCCTCCTTCGCCAGGGAAGCCAGGGTGTCTATGTACTTCTTGACGTAGGCCTTCCCCTTCTCCACCTTGTGGAGGGGGGCCCACCCGATATCGAAGACAGGGTACCCCCAGGAGGCCTTCACCTGGGCCAGGGAATATAGATGGCCGGCGGCGGAGGCTATGACCACCTCCCTCCCGTCCCTTTTGACCTCGTAGTAGGCCACCTCCTTCCCCTTCCTGGCATATTCTGGGGACAGGGACTGGGCGATCTTCTGCGATACCTTGGGCTTCTCGGTTATGATCAGGGTCCTCATGCTCTCATGGCTCCCATATCTCAACATCTGCAAACTTTTAAATCTTTATGCATGGCTATACATGTCATGCGTCTGGCCGAGAGGATAAAGAACCTGCCGCCATACCTCTTCGCGGAACTGGATAGGAAGGTGGCCAAGAAGAAGGGGGAAGGGGCCGATGTGATCTCCTTCGGGATCGGTGATCCAGATCTCCCTACCCCCGAGCACATAGTGAGGGCCTGCTGCGAGGCAGCCAAGGACCCGAAGAACCACCGCTACCCTTCCTACGAGGGGCTCCTCGCCTTCCGCCAGGCGGTGGCCGGGAAGTACGAGCGGGACCACGGCCTCAGGCTGGACCCGGCCAGCGAGGTGATAGCCCTCATAGGCTCCAAGGAGGGGATCCACAACATCCATTTTGCCTTTGTCAACCCCGAGGACTTCGTCCTCTACCCGAGCCCTGGGTATCCGGTCTACAGGACCGGTGCCCTCTTCGCGGGTGGGCGGCCATACCCAATGCCCCTGAGGGAGGAGAACGGTTTCATACCGGACCTGGAGGCGATACCCCCCGAGGTGGTGAAGAGGGCCAAGATGGCCTGGATCAACTACCCCAACAACCCCACGGCAGCCACGGCCACGAGAGAGTTCTACAAGGAGATGGTGGACTTCGCAAGGGAGCACGATATCGTGGTCTGCTCCGACGAGGCCTACTCTGGCATGGCCTTTGATGGCTATAGGCCGCCGTCTCTCCTGGAGGTGGAAGGGGCCAAGGATGTGGGCATCGTCTACGACTCCCTCTCCAAGACCTACTCCATGACGGGCTGGAGGATAGCCTACGCCCTGGGGAACAGCGAGATCGTCGGTGCCCTGTGTAAGGTGAAGACGAACGTGGACTCAGGGGCGTCGCAGATAATACAAGAGGCAGGGATAGCGGCCCTCAACTCCTCCCAGGAGTGCGTGAAGAGGAACATCGAGATATACCGGGATAGAAGGGATGTGATGGTCAAGGGGCTCCAGAAGCTGGGGCTGAGGTGCGAGAGGCCCAAGGCGACCTTCTACCTATGGCTCAGGGTACCCGGCGGCAGTTCCTTGGCCTTCGCAGACAAATTGCTGGAGGAGGCGGCCGTCGTCTGCACCCCGGGGATAGGCTTCGGTGGGGAGGGGGAGGGGTACGTGAGGTTTGCCCTGACGCAGCCGGTGGAGAGGATAAGAGAGGCCCTGGCTAGGATGGAGAGGGTGGTCTAGAACCTACGCCTGAGCGCCAAAGGCGCTGCTGCCAGCATCAGTAGGAGCGTCGGGCCACAGACCCGGGCAGGGGGCGGCGCCGTCCTGGGCGGCGGCGGGAGGGTCGTCTGGGGCGGCAGGGTAACGGCTATGGCCTCGGGC
>JBBSVP010000081.1:0-2937 GCA_038046745.1 Candidatus Hydrothermarchaeota archaeon | reverse complement strand
CCTTGCCGGCGGCTCGGGAACCCGCCTCCGCCCCCTCACCCATACAGGGCCGAAGCAGCTCCTCCCCATAGCCAACAGGCCCACCATCTACTATGCCATCGAGGACCTCGTGGAGGCCGGCATTAAGGAGATCGGCGTGGTCCTGGGGAATAACCTGCCAGAGATGATCCAAGAGGCGGTGGGGGATGGCTCTCGGTTTGGAGCCAAGATCACCTACATCCACCAGGGGGAGCCCAGGGGGATCGCCCATGCCGTCTTGGTCTCCGAGGACTTCCTGGGGAGGGAGCCCTTCGTGGTGTACCTGGGCGACAACCTCCTGAAGGAAGGGATCCGGGAGTTCGTGGAGGGCTTCGAGGGGTCCGAGGAGGAGGCCCGTATCCTCCTCTGCCGGGTGAAGAACCCGGAGCAGTTCGGGGTTGCTGAGCTGGACGGAGAGGGGCGGATCGTAGCCCTCGAAGAGAAGCCCAGAGAGCCCAAGAGCGATCTGGCCCTGGTGGGTATCTACCTCTTCAAACCCACAATCTTCAGGGCCGCGAGAGGTATAAAGCCTTCCCGGAGGAACGAGCTGGAGATCACGGATGCCATCCAGAGGCTCATCGATTCAAAAAGGCCGATCCGGGCATCTATCGTCAACGGGTGGTGGAAGGACACCGGGAGGCCCGAAGACATCCTGGAAGCGAACCGCCTCATCCTGGACGAGCTGGAAGGGTCCAATCAGGGGACTGTGGAAGACGGGGTACAAATCCAGGGGAAGGTCTCCATCGGTAAAGGCACGGTAGTCCGGAAGGGGAGTGTCCTCCGGGGGCCGGCGATCATCGGCGAGGACTGCGAGATAGGCCCCGACACGTACATCGGCCCCTACACCTCAGTTGGAGATCAGACGGTGATCCGTGGGGGGGAGGTGGAGGCCTCCGTGATTATCGGGAATACGCGGATCGAGTGCAGGGAACGGATCGTGGACAGCCTCATCGGAAGGAACTGCGAGATCGTCTCCTCCTCAAATTCCCTCCCCCGAGGGCGGAGGCTCATCCTCGGGGCATACTCATCTCTGAGGATATGACCTTACAATCCTTGAGGACCCTCCAGAAGACCTCCACTATATAGTCCAGGTCCTCCCTCTCCAGGTACTGGTGGCATCCCACGTAGAAGGCGTGGGAGCCCAGGTGCTCTGCATTCGGGAGCTTCCCCTTGTATTGGTCCCTCAGGAACCCATAGGCCGGTTGCTGGGTGGGGATGCAGCCGAAGAGGGGGCGGGTCTCCACCCCCAGCTTCTCGAAGCGCTCTCTAATCGCTCTGCGAGAGACTCTCTTCGGATCTCTGATGACTATGGGATAGGCGAGATAGCTCACCTCTTCGGAGTAATGGGGTAACTGGAAAAGGTCCGACAGCTCCTCCAGCCGCTCGTTGAGGTATCGCACGTTCTCCTGCCTTTTCTTCGTGATCCACTCCGCTTTTTCCAGTTGACAGAGACCCAGGGCGGCTTGGAATTCTGTAGTCTTGAAGTTGTATCCGATTAGGTCGTGGGTGAAGCGGGGGTCCATGTCCTCGTCCTCCGCCCCCTTGAAGACCCGGGGGCAGGTCCCCTGGGCCCTGGTGCAGACTGGGCAGTCACACATCCTCCCGTTGGCCTTCAGCTTCTTCACCAGCCGCCAGATCTCCCTGTCGTCGGTCGTCACCGCCCCCATCTCTCCCACCTGGATGTTGTGGGCGATGTAGAAGGAGAAGTCGGAGAGGAGGGAGAGGGATCCAGTCCTCTTCCCCTTGTATATGGAGCCATGGGCCTGGGCAGAGTCCTCGAAGACCTGGAGAGAGTACTTCTTCGCGACCTTACTGATTCCGTCCATGTCGCAGGGGAACCCCATCAGGTGAACAGGGAGGATGAAGGAGTACTCCGAGGGGTCATCGGCCTCCTCAAGGTGGGCCTTGATGTTCTCGGGGGTGATCCCGAAGGTCTCGGGGTCTGTGTCGACATAGACCGGCTTGAAGCCGCTGAGTACTAGGGCATTGCTTGTGGCAACGTAGGTCAAGGGGGTCGTGACGACCTTGGTCCCTTCTCGAATCCCAAGCCCCCGATAGTTCTTCAGGGCGGCCATGCCGCAGAGGAGGGCCCCGGTTCCGGAGCTCGTCGCAACGGCGTATTTCGTACCGACGAACTTCGCAAATGCTTTCTCGAACTCCCGGACCTTCTCACCCTCCGAGACCCTCCCGGAGTCCAAGACGGCTATGACAGCATCTCGCTCCTCCTTCCCGATCCGGAAGTCCCCGACAAAGACCTTACGCATGGCTTTCCTCCGGGTCTTGCTTCTCCTGGGCCTCTCTGGTTGTTGCGAAGTCTGTCAGATGGCCGACGACCGCTTTGACCCCCTTCTTCACGAACCTCAAGTCGTCCATGCCTCGAAGAGAAGCGATCCTCCTCAAGATGTATCTCGGTGTCAGGAAGACCTTATATAGGCTTCGTGTCAGCTCTTTTATCTCTTCGCCGGTCATCGGCGTTTTCATTACGTTCTCCCGCATATCATAACGGGACCAGTCTTCCGTCTTCAACCAACCCTTCTCCCGGCACTCTTCGAAGAGCTTTGTCCCCGGATAAGGGACTACGATGGTCGCTTGCAGAGAATCGGCCCATCCCCTTCTGAAGATATCCTTGGCCAGACCCAGGGTTTGGAGGGCATCGTCCTTCGTCTCCCATGGATAGCCGATCATTATCGTGAGGTGGGGCTCCAGGCCAGCCTTCTTTGCGCTCTCACAAGCCCTGGGGATGTCCTCCACCTGGATCCCTTTGTCCAGGCGATCCAGGGTGGCCTGGTTTGCGGACTCCAGGCCGAAGAGGAGCATCCTGAACCCTGCCTTCCTCATGAGGACGAACTGCTCCTCCCCGAGGGCGTTTACGCGCATGTTGCAGCTGATCCTCACCTTCTCATTGTATCCCCTCTCTAT
>JBBSVP010000080.1:0-1785 GCA_038046745.1 Candidatus Hydrothermarchaeota archaeon | reverse complement strand
CCCCCCGCCCCCTCCCGAAGACCCCTTCCCTCTCCAGGGTGCGGCCGGTGGCCTGGGCTATGAGCTCCCCGGCCCTCAGGGCCGTCCCGGAAGGAGAATCCTTCTTCATCCGGTGATGGGCCTCTATCACCTCGATATCGTAACCCGGAAGGGCTCTGGCAGCCTCCTGGACGAGCTTGAAGAAGACGTTCACGCCCGTGGCCATGTTAGGGGAGATGACCGCCGAAGACCCGGAGCCCTTTATGACCCCTTCCAGCTCCGCGCTCTCAGCCTTCGAGAAGCCGGTGGTCCCTATAACCAGGCTGACGCCCAGGGGAGCTGCAGCTCTTGCTGCCCCGAGGCTGGCCTCGGGGGAGGTGAAGTCCACCAGGACCTGAGCTTCGCTCTCCCTGAGGGCCTCGGTGAGGTCCGTGCTCGGTCTCACCTCGACCCTCAGCCTCCCCAAGCCCAGGTACTCGCCTATGTCTCTCCCCAGGGCTTTGGAACTGGAAGACTCGAAGGCCGCCACCACCCCCATGTCCCCCTGGCTGGAGGCGCTCCTTACTATGCCGGAGCCCATCCTGCCGGCGGCGCCCATGACCGCCACCCTGATCTTCATCCCTTCACCAGCCCGAGGCTTTCCAGGACCGCTCTCAGGCGGGCCTTGTTCTCCTCCCCCATCTCGCACATGGGGAGCCTGTAGCCCCCGGCCCGGAGTCCCATCATCACCATGGCCGCTTTTACCGGCATGGGGTTTGGATCGATGAAGAGGATCCGGAAGAGCTCTTCCAGTTCACTCTGCCTGGCTTCCATCTCGCTGAACCTCCCATCCAGCCCCAGGCGGGTGAACTCCACAATCTCCCGGGGGACGATGTTCGATGCTACGGATATGACCCCCTTCGCCCCATGCCCCCGCATCATGGCCAGGGTCTCGGAGTCGTTCCCGGAGAGGATGAGGAAGTCCTTTCCACACCTCTCCCTTATCTCGCCCCACACCTTCTCTGAACCGGAGGCCTCCTTCACCCCCACCACGTTGGAGTACTCCTCCCTCAGCCTGGCCATGGTGGCAGGAGCTATCTCCCGCCCCGAGCGGCTGGGGATGTTGTATATGATGATGGGGAGGTCCGTGGCCTCGGCAACGGCCCCGAAGTGTCTATAAAGCCCTTCCTGGTTCGGCCTGTTGTAGTAGGGGCAGACCTGGAGGCTGGCATCAACCCCCACGTCCTCGGCATGCTCCGTCAGCTCGATGGCCTCCCATGTGCAGTTGGAGCCGGTGCCGGCCATTACTAGCCCTTTCGTCTCTTCCACCGTGACATCTATCACCCTGTTGTGCTCCCGGTGGGAGAGGGTCGGCGACTCCCCGGTGGTGCCGCAGGCCACTATGCCATCGATGCCCCCCAGATTCTGAGACTCCAAGACCTCACGGTAGGCTGCCCAGTCTATGGGGGTCTTGATGCCGGTGCCCTTGAAGGGGGTGATGATGGCGGTATGACAGCCCTCAAACATCCTACTTCTTCCGCTTCAATATGTGGGTCACGTAGCCTGCGATCTTGTTCTTTACGAACTTTCCCTGGATGTCCAGGAGGGTGCAGATCACTTCCCTGTTCCGCTTGAAGTCCGAAGTGAACTTGTCTGCGTGGGCCTTTGTCAGCGCAAAGGCGGTGCGCTTGATATACTTCTGTCTTATCCTTCCCAATGGAGCACCTCCAAAGATAGATATACAGGGTTTATTTATACTTTTATCCCTATGAGAAGGGCCGTCCTCCTCCTTTTGGTGACCTTGATAGGGGTCCTGACCATCTCAGC
>JBBSVP010000079.1:0-1606 GCA_038046745.1 Candidatus Hydrothermarchaeota archaeon | reverse complement strand
GGCCTTCGAGCCGAAGGCCACGGTCTCGAAGTACGTGGTCCCCCAGGGGTACGGGCTGAAGCCCCTGAGCGGGAAGAGGATCTTCGTGGACGAGGAGCGGGTCAGGAAAGAAGGTGCCATCCTTTACTACGCTACTGTGAACGAAGATGGCGGCGCCATCTACACCACCTCCTCCAGATCGGTGGGGGTGGTGGGGGTCCACGAGACCATAGCCGGGGCCGAGAGGATCGCCGAGAGGGCCGTGGAGGGCATAAGGGGCGAGTGTATATACCATAGGGCCGACATAGGAACGGAGGCCCTCATAGGGAGGAGGGTAAGGAACCTCCGGAAGGCGCTATGAACTTCATCTCCATACTGGACCTGAAGGCCTGGAAGGCGGCCCTGGATGATGCCAGAAAAATGAAGAGGGCCCCCCATCGGACGGACCTGCGGCAGAGGACCCTGGGCCTCGTCTTCGAGAAGGCTTCCACCAGGACCAGGGTCTCCTTCGAGGTGGCCATGACCCAGCTCGGCGGCCATGCCATATACCTGGATTGGAAGAGCTCCCAGCTGGGGCGGGGGGAGAGCATCAAGGACACGGCCAGGGTCCTGGGGCGCTATCTGGACGGCGTAGTCATGAGGGCCAGGTCCCACCGGGACGTGGTGGAGCTGGGTAGCCATGCAGGTATACCGGTGATAAACGGCCTCTCCGACCTGGAGCACCCCTGCCAGGCCCTCTCGGACCTCTTCACCATAAGGGAGAGGGAGAAGGGCTTCAAGGGCGTGAAGCTGGCCTACGTGGGGGACGGGAACAACGTCTGCAACTCCCTCCTCCTGGGCTCGGCCATGGTGGGGATGGACGTGGCAGTAGCCACGCCAAAGGGCTACGAGCCGCCCAGGGATATAGTGAACAGGGCAAAGAAACTGGCTGCTAAAACTGGCTCCAGGGTGGAGCTCCTCCGGGACCCCGCCAAGGCCGTGGAGGGGGCGGACTATCTTTATACTGACGTCTGGGTCTCCATGGGGCAGGAGAAAGAAGAGGCTGAAAGGATGAGGGCCTTCCAGGGCTTCCAGATCAACAGAAAGCTCGTCAAGCAGGCTGGAAATCCTTACATCATGCACTGCCTCCCGGCCCACCGGGGGCTGGAGATCACCGACGAAGTCATAGACGGCAAGCGCTCCATCGTCCTGGACCAGGCTGAAAATCGCCTCCACGTCCAGAAGGCGCTGCTGGTGTATCTCTTAAAGATGAATAAGTCGGAAAGATGATGGCAGGACATAGATATTCGTGCTGTGAAGATTTAAGCTGGACCCGGAATTGGCGTGATATACGCATTGTGAATATGAACGAGTTATACGCAATCGGTCCCAATGACCGCTTGGAGGGAAGATGACATGATTCCTACGAACGTTTTACAGCGCACTTTCCGACTGCGATATGGAGATAACATGGGGACTGGGTTCACAATCGACGTGGACAACAGGCAATACTTGATCACAGCTCACCACGTCATGCCAAGCGTCAAAGCTAACGATAGCCTCTTGGTTCACCATGCCAATCAATGGAAACATCTCGATATCACTCTAGTCGGCCATGGCGGTCCCGATTTCGACGTCACTGTTCTCG